>JAFGGQ010000016.1 GCA_016930435.1 bacterium | reverse complement strand
GTCTCTTTAGGAAGCCTGAATTCCTTTCCTGCAGCTCATTATTATGAACAGCCATTCCAAGGGCTTTATAAGTTCCTATCAATATAGCGATCTTTTTTGCTCGTGTTAAAGCGGTATAGAGCAGGTTGCGGCGAAGGAGCAGGGCATGCTGCGTATAGAGTGGTATAATAACTGCGGGGAATTCACTTCCCTGGGATTTATGGATACTGATGGCATAGGCCAGGGTTAGCTGATCAAGTTCATTACTTTTATAAGCAACCATTTTTTCAGGGAACTTAACTATTAGGTTTTCCTTATTGGGAAATATTTCATGGATCTGACCGATATCCCCGTTATAGATATCCTTTTCATAATTATTGACCAATTGCATCACCTTATCCCCCTTACAGAATTTTTTAAGGCAGGGTGAAAGGGATTGATTGGGGTTAAGAGATTCCTGAAGCAGAAGATTGAGATTATCTGCTCCTACGGGAGCTTTATACATTGGTGTAATGACCTGAATATCCCAGATAGGATCGAATCCGTATTTTTGGGGTAATCTTTGATAAACAAGCTGTGCGATGGTTTTGGCTGCCCGTACAGGGACTTCCTCGGAAAGAAAGAAAAAATCGGACCCTTCTTTATTCCAGAAAATAGGGAATTCGTTTTTAAGTATCTTATGCGAATTTTTAACGATCAAGCTTTTTTGGGCCTGGCGGTGGATCTCGGTGAGTTTGATTAAGGGGACTTGGCCCGAATTAATGAGATCATGGAGAACCATTCCCGGTCCCACAGAAGGCAATTGGTTAGCATCACCAACCAGGATCAGTTTGGTCTCAGGTTTTAGGGCGGTCAGAAGATGGTAGAACAAGATGATATCTATCATTGAGACCTCATCCAGGATCAGGGTATCGATATTTAGGGGGTTATGAAGGTTGCGGTTGAACTTGTTTTCGAATGGCTGGTATTCAAGGAGGCGGTGGATAGTTCGGGCTGAGCATCCGGTAGCTTCGGAGAGCCTTTTGGATGCTCTTCCCGTCGGAGCGGCGAGTTCGAAGCGGCTTTTGGTATCACATAAAATGTCGGTTATTGCCTTGATTATAGTGGTTTTGCCGGTGCCGGGGCCTCCTGTTATAATGGTGATACGATTTGTCAAGGCATACCTGATAGCAGTATGCTGTTCCTCAGTGAAGCCGATCCCCAGGTCTATTTGTGAATCCCGGATCTTGTTTTCTATGGTAACAGAATCGTATAGTTTTGATTTTGATCTGAGCATAATAAAAATCTTTTCAGAAGCCTTAAGTTCAGAATAGTAATAGGGAGGAAGATATACCGCGTCTTCTTCGATCACAACTTCCCGGTCATGGGCTAATCGTTGCAGTTGTTCATCTATAAGATCGGGTGCGGCTTCCAGCATGGTCTGAGCCAGTTCCAGTACAGTTGATTTTTGTAGAAAAGAATGACCTTCACCCGTGCCCTGATTTAGGAGGTACTTAAGTGCGGCTTTGATTCGCTCGGGAGAATGTGGGTCCATTCCGGTGTGAATGGCAATGGAATCCGCTTTTTTAAATCCGATTCCCTGTACCTTATCCGCCAGTATATAGGGGTTTTCCTTTATCCGTGGAAGTGCGTCCTCCCCTAATGTAGAATATACCTTAATCACCGTGTTCTTTCCGATACCCTGATCCAGAAGATAAAGCATTAATTGCTCGAGGTTTGCCCGTTCCATCTTTTCTTTTTTCCAGGCAGCTTTTACCATCCTGATCCGTTTACTTCCGAATCCTTCTACCTCGGCAAGCCGCTCGGGTTCTTCCTCTATAACCTTAAGAACATCTTCACCAAAATGGGAAACAAGCCGCTCCGCATAGGCTTTACCGATGCCCTTGATCACTCCTGAAGCCAGATACCTGCGCAGGGATTCTTTCTGAGTGGGGAGGATGATCTTGTAGTTGGTTACGACGATCTGCTTGCCATAACTGGGATGTTCCTCCCATTTGCCCTCAATTTCAAGATTTTCACCTTCCCGTATCCCTTCCAGTATCCCTGTTATGGTTATTGGAAATGCAAAATCTGCGGATTTCAGGGTAGCAACAGTAAAATAACTATCCTCATTGCGGTAGATTACCTTCTGTACAATACCATTGATATGAGCATGATCAGACATAACCGGAAAAATAGCACGCTAAGGGTTGCCTGTCAAGCTTTAAGGAATAAAGTAAATCTCATAAGTTGTTCTATTATAACTTTGAACGAGTATGTTTGCTTAGAATGGGCAGGTAAATGAGTGGCTTATACAAATTTTTATAAAAAAAACTATTGAAAATTTTTATTTTTTTCATACTTTAAAACGGAAATTAATAGGATGAAAAAATGTTGATAATCGTTTGCGGATTACAGGGAACAGGTAAGTCTTCAGTATCAAAGATGATTGCTGAAGAGTCAGGGGGAAAGGTTTTGCGAACCGATACCATTCGCAAAGAGTTATTCTCTATCCCTTCCTATAGTGAAGAGGAGAAAAAAGCGGTATATGAAGAGCTTTTTCGGAGGGCCGGGGAACTTTTAAGTGAAGGTAATATTGTAATTTTGGATGCTACTTTTTTAAGTCGGATAAATCGTAAACGGGCCCGGGATTTGGCTGAGAAAATGCACCACAGGCTTTTTATTGTGGAGGTTGAATGCCCTCAGGATACCGTTGAAAAAAGGATTTCCCAAAGATATGGAGATGCCAGCGATGCCCGATTCAAACATTATTTGAAATACAAGGATAAATATGAAAAGATTCAGGAACCCCATAGTATTGTTGATAGCAGCGGTAGTTTTGAAGACACACACCGGCAGGTCAAGAGATTATTGGGGAAGGAGATAATATGTTAAATGCTCTATTAGTCAGGCAATTATATGAATCTGCCTATATCCAGAGGTGGAATGATCATGCCCGTACAATCGGGTTTACCGAACTGGATAAACAAGCTCATAAGATAGTAATCCTTTATACCCTTACCAAGCTGGAAGATCAGGTTAACAGCCCCATTGCAAACCACCAGTCCCATGAGAAGATAATCGAAGGGGCTATTTTTGAGTTCTTGTACCGTTCAGTTCTGACCGATATCAAACCCCCGGTCTTTACCCGCTTGCTAAGGGAAGCCAGGGCAAACATCAATGATATCGTATTTAAAAAGTTAACCCCTATGCTCGATGGGGTCTTTATGGATAAGCTGACCAGTTATTTCAGTAATGATGAAGAATGGGTATATGAAAAGAGACTTGTTAAAGCGGCCCACGACCTGGCTACTATATGGGAATTCAGGGTTATCTATGATCTTAACAGACACTATTATGGGATCGAGGAAACCAAGGAAGCTATAGAAAGCAAGATAGATGATCATTATGACCTGCATTCAGTGCGCGAATTATTACTGAACAGGCGATATTATGGTTTTGTGGATCTTCTGGGACAATTGCGTTTCCAGCAGCGCTGGACAAAGACACCACGCATTCCACCGACTTCGGTTCTCGGGCACATGGCGGTGGTGGCAATTCTCTCTTATTTTTATACGGTCAAACTGGGAGCCCGAAGCCGGCGAATCTATAATAATTTCTTTGGGGGTCTGTTCCATGACCTTCCGGAAGTCCTGACAAGGGATATTATCCGGCCCATCAAGAGGGAAATAAGCGGTATCGACCTTAAGCAATTCGAAAGGAATCTGGTGGAAGAACGCATTTTTCCCCTGTTGAACCATTCCGCCCGAGATGAGATCAATTATTTTTTATTTGAGCCTGAAGATGCAGGGAAGGACCCTGAATTTGTCAATAAGGTTCGGACAGGAGAAACGATCAAAAGCGGTTTGAGCTGCCGTGAGATCGGCCAGAAATACGACACGAACCAAGGGGAATATGAACCTTACGACGGAGACATAATAGAAGCCTGTGACGATCTGTCCGCTTTTCTCGAAGCTTCACTATCTATCAGTCACGGTGTGCGCTCCAATGATCTGTTGACCGGAAGGGAAGCAATATTCCATACCCTTGAAGAACATACAAGGGCGGTAAACATGGATGAACTGAATTTCGCCGGCTTAGCCCGTGAATGTCAAAATTCCATTGAGGATAACTAAGCAAATACAAGTTCATTTATGTATAAATAATGAAATAATGAGCTCACGGGATTATAAGGGCTATTTTTAGAAGGAGATAAAGCGGAATGAAGATAATTGGATTATCAAGCCTGATTATTCTGGTCCTGTTTTATAGTCATAGCGCTGCCCTAAATCTGGAGACCGCTAAGCAACTGGCACTTGCCAATAATCCTGCTTTTAAGGCCGAAGAACATGCATCCGAGTCAGCCCGTTGGGATGCGTTTAAAGCTTATATTGGGCTTGCGCCTTCCGGTCAATTAAGCTACAATTACAGCCAAAACAGCGGAGATTACATGAGCGTGTTCGGAGGGGGAAGCGGTGGCTTCGGGGCTATCCCGTTCAACATTGGCGATAAGACGATTTCTTATGGTATTAATCTTTCACAGCCCCTTTTTAACGGGGGGAAGGTCTTGCTGGGTGCCAGGATAAAATCGGACGCTTCCGCTATTGCCCAAAATTCGCTGTACTCCGCTCGACTAAGGACGATAAACGAGGCTGAATCTAAATATCTGACTGTCTTAGAAGCTATAGACCTTTTGGCTATTGCCAGGAAATCAATGGATAATTCACGGCAGGAGGCAGAGAATGGACGCCTTCTCTTCGAACTTGGTACCCTGTCCAAAGCAGATTATCTCCAGCTGCAATCCCAGGCATTAACAAGGGAAGTGGAAGCTATTAATGCTCAGAATTATGTGCTTATAAGTAAGTTAGACCTGGCAAATTTCCTTCAAATAGACACTGATTTCGAACTCCAACCAATTACTTTAGATGATCATCAAAAAAAACTGGAAGCATTGGCCGGCTTGTATCCGGAAGAGCGCGAAGATTTGATCAATAGTCTTATAAACATTGGCTTAGAAAACAATCCCAATCTTCAAATTACCCGTAAGAATCATGAAATTATGCGGAAAGCCCTGTGGATAGCCCGGGGGAATTTTCTGCCTTCAATTAACCTAAATTATAATCGGAGCTGGACCAAATATCCTGATCAAAGCGATGATTATAATGATATGGAAACCTATTCCATCTCTGCTTCATTTCCGTTTTTCCCTTTATTGGATAATCTTGCGACATCCGGCGTCGCTATAAATGACTTTAAGGAATCGTCGTATGTTCTTAAAAATACAGAAGATGCTATTGTGCTTGCTATTAAAACATCGGTTTTAAATTGGCTTACCGCGGGTAATGAGATGAAGGCTACCAAATTGGCAATGGAGTATTCCCGGGAGTCTTACCTGCAAATGGAAGAAAGGTTTTACAGTGGTTTAATATCCGCAAATGAAATGTTAAGCGTGGAGATCATGTATAATTCTTCTCAGATAAGCTATACCAGGAGTTTTTACAATTTTTTAAGGGCTGAATCCGCTTTACAGGGGCTTTTAGGTATCGAAAATGAGAGTCTTTTGGAGTTTTTGACATTATCAGAATAGGGGAAAAACAATGAAGATGAGGGTTTTATTATTACTAATATTTATTTTGGTATTCTTAGCTTGTGAGGGTCGTTCACCGCGGGATCATGAAAGTGTTGCTAAAGGTGAAGAAAGCGCTGTTCCTGTGAAGGTAGAAAGGGTTAAAGCCCGTCAACTGGAGAATTATATAAGGGTTACCGGTACCCTGGAGGGGATTGTAGATATTGTAATGACCAGCGAGACGAGCGGCAGGGTCATTGCTGTGAATAAAAAGCTGGGTGATTGGGTTAATAAAGGCGATGAGATTGGCCGGGTTGATAATGAACAGTATTATATTTCTCTCCGGCAGGCTGAAGCCGCGGTACTTGCTGCAGAAGCGGCTTTCGAGAATGCTGAATTACAGATGGCTGCAGTTAGGGAACTGTATGATCGGGAGAGCGTTTCAAGGGTTGAGTATAATCAGGCTCAGAGCAACTTCAAGAATGCTCAGGCGGTTTTAGAAGGGGCTAAGGCTGGGCGTGAGGCTGCTCGTAAGGCCTATAATAATTCGCGTCTTATGGCCACGGTCTCCGGTTATATAGTTGATCTGCCCATAGAGTTGGGTGAAGCTATCGGTATAGGCCAGCCGGTATGCGGCCTGGTCAACTCCAGAAGATTGCTCATAAAAACCGGAGTTGGGGAAGGGGATGTGGTATCGGTGAAAACCGGTCAAAGAGTCATAATAAATCATTCTCAATTAACAACTCCTTTGGAAGGGTCTGTTACCGGAGTGGGTATTAAACCCTTAAGAGGATCTGCCAATTATCCGGTGGAGATCGAACTGGAGAACAAGGATGAAGAACTTTATCCCGGGATGGTTGTAGAAGCCCGTATAATTAGTGAGATAATGGAGGATGTGATTTTCACTTCTTTCAACAATCTGGTGAAGAGATATGACAGTTATTATGTATTTTTAGTCAATGGTAACAATCAGGCCGAACTTAGGGAAGTGTCACTGGCCAGGCAATTTGGCGAAAATGTAATAATTGAAAATGGACTCCGGATAGATGAGCTTATTGTTGTGGAAGGGATTGGCAATCTGGAAGATGGTATTTCCGTAAAGGTACAGGGTGCGGTTGGTCCTGAAACCTGAAATAGAGTGCTAAGAGAGGCGAAATGTCGATAGTAAGATTATCAGTAAAAAACTCTGTCCTGGTCAATATGATCATGCTTGTGGTTTTTATTTTCGGGATCATCACGCTAAAGGATATTCCCAAGGAGGAAATGCCTGCGGTTGATTTTGGTGCTTTTATCATTATTGTGGTGTATCCCGGTGTGTCACCTTCGGAGATCGAGGAGCTGATTATCCAGAAGCTGGAGGATGAGCTTTCAGACATTCAAAACCTGGATTATATTCAATCCACAGCATCTGAGGGCCGTGCGCTGATCAGTGTGAATTTTGATCCCGATGCTGATATCGACAAGGCCTGGACCGACCTTAATTCAGAATTGGACAAGGTAACAGATCTTCCCGAGGATGCCAGGGACCCCATGCTGATCAGGCTCAACATGCGTGAAGTAAATGATATGTGTGATATAGTCTTGGGGGGAGACTTCTCTGGTAATGCTATCCGGGAAATTGCCGAGAATATGAGGGAAGGTTTGCTGGATATCCCATTTGTGTCCAAGGTAGATATAGCAGGTATCCGTGAACGTGAGATCTGGATCGAGGGAGACGCCGATAAGTTAGACCAGTTCGGACTAACCCTTAACGACCTCATTAATGCCATTAATCTACGTAATATGAATGTTCCGGGTGGAACTGTGAATTTCGGAAAATATGAGTTTATCATCCGGACTATGGGTGAATTCAAAGAGATCAATGAAATTGCCTCTCTTATCATTCGGACTGATGCTAATGCCCGTTCTGTCAGGGTACAGGATGTCGCAATGGTCAGGGATACCCTGGCCGAAGAAGAGGTCATTTCAAAACTGGATGGAAAGCAGAGTGTAAGTTTATTCGTATATAAAAAAGAAGACGGAAACATTATAAATGTTATGAAGGATATAGGGGCTTATGTAACGGCATTTAGCGGGGATATTCAGGGTCTGGAGGCAGAGATAAGAAATGATGATTCCATACCTGTTCAAAGGAGTCTTCAGGTTCTGGGAAGAAGCGCCCTGTTCGGGATTATTCTGGTGTTTTTGGTTTTATTGGTCTTTCTGGGCTGGCGCAAAGCCCTCTTTGCAGCCTGGGGAATACCATTTAGTTTTTTGCTTACATTTGTCCTGCTCAATACAATGGATATCACCTTGAATACCATGAGTTTGTTTGCCTTGGTGCTGGTTCTGGGGATGATAGTTGATGACGCTATCATTGTATTGGAGAATGTGCATCGTTATATGGAGAAGGGATTATGTCCGGAAGAAGCAGTGGTTAAAGGGGCTAATGAGATCATTTGGCCGGTGATAGCGGCAGTTTTGACCACAATCGCGGCATTCATTCCCATGTTGATTATGGAAGGTATGATGGGTAAATTCCTGAGGGTCTTTCCTATCGTGGTTTCCCTGGCATTGCTTTCCTCTTTATTTGAAAGTTTGGTAATCCTGCCCTCCCACATCGCGGACTTTTCACAGAAAAAAAGGGATCATACCAAACGGCACCAAATTCTACAGGTCCTTGTGAAACCTTACCGCAAATTGCTTATATTGGCTTTAAAGCACCGTCTGCTAACCATTTCACTGGTATTTTTTGCTATGATTCTAACCTTGAGTATAGTAGGAATGAGGCTGGTAAAATTTGAATTCTTCCCACCTCCAACCCCACAGACCATTATCCTCAAACTTCGCACTCCGGTGGGAAACAGCCTGCAAAAAACAAACGTTCTGGTTAGCGGTATCGAAGAATATTTGCTGAATATGGAACAGAAGGATGATATTGAAGCCATAGTTTCAAATGTAGGCTTTATAATCGAAAATTACCAGTGGGAAATGGCGACTTCCAATGCAATGATCTCTATTGATTTTGTGGATGTGGACAGGATGAAATACGGGCATGAAGAGATTAAGGCTAATATCCGGTCCTATCTGGATCAACAAGCAGAACTGCATTCGTACAATTTCGATGTTTATACAGAGGGGGCCCCTACCGGAAAGGATATCGAGATACGGGTGAAAGGTAACAGCCTGGAACGTTTGGAATATATAGGTGATGTTTTAAAGGCTGAATTGAACAGGCTTCCCGGCGTAGTGGACCTTGATGATAGTTTCCAGCCCGGAAAAAAAGAAGTAAAAATAATCCCTGATCATGAAAAACTCAGTATCTATGGTTTGAACGTAGCGCAGATCGCCAGCCTGGTTAGAACCGCATCCTACGGAACCGCCGTCTCCAAATTCCGCGGCTATGGAGTCGATGAGTATGATATTGTGGTAAGACTTCAGAAGGAACAGATTGACGATCTGACTGACCTTGAAAATCTGAAGATCAGGACCATTACCGGGGATTTGGTCACCTTAAAGGACGTTGCCCGGTTCGAAATAACTACCGGATATGCTCATATCGAGCACCGGGATAAAAAAAGGATAATTACTATTACAGGTAATACCTCTTTTTTTGAAGAGAATGGACGGAAACAGAAAAGAACTCCGGATGAGGTAAAAGAATATCTGGTTGGAAACCGATTGACTGGAACTGAAGGGGTGTTCTCCAATTTCGAACAGCGTTTTCCGGGTTACCAGCTTCAGTTTGGCGGTGTGGTTGAAGAACAGCAAAAATCTTATCGGTCTTTATATAAAGCATTTTTGATAGCCGTCCTCCTGGTATTCACAATATTAGCAGCTCAATTTAAGTCCTATGTACAGCCACTGATCGTTATGCTTACAATACCATTTGGTTTTATCGGGGTTATTTTCGGATTGCTGATAACAGGATTGCCCTTTTCTTTGAGTACGATGATCTCAGTTGTTGCGTTGTCCGGAGTTGTGGTGAACGATTCCCTTGTACTGGTGGATTTTGTCAACCGCGAGCGCCAGGCAGGAGTGGACCGCTGGAACTCCCTGATCAATGCCGGAGTTCTTCGGCTACGGCCTATCCTGCTTACCACTATCACTACTATAATCGGACTGATGCCAATGATCCTTTCACGATCCAGGGCAGTTGCTGAATGGAAACCAATGGCGGTAAGCATTGCCTTCGGACTGGCCTTTGCTACATTACTCACCCTCTTTGTGATACCAGTGGTATATTCACTGGTCGATTCCATTTTCGGAAAACTCAAAATTACAAGGTTCAAAGAACACAAAAAATTCAACGAATGTATTGAAGAACTCTAAAACTGAATCACTTTTTTGTTTTTACAGTTATCCGTTAAGCATAATCACGCTGATATTCGATTTTTTCCCTGAAAAGCTGGATTAACCCCAAAATCAGCTTTTAACTGTCAAACTCAGGAAAAAATGCATTTTTTATTCCTTAGTTCCTATTCAAATATTCTGTTTTTCGATATTTCAAGTATCATAGTGGATTTCAGCTGCATTAACGGGTTCAAATATTTTTACCGGATTCTATAAGGTAGCTGGGCATACCTATATAATTGAGTAATCGGAGCACATTTAAGGCATATTTTTTGAATTAAAAGTTTGACTATTATAATAAATCCAGTTACATTTTTGGAAAGATTGTTTTAATGTGCTTATAGAAATAGCATATTTAAGATGCTGAATTGGTCATTGATTATTCTGGTTAGCCCAACAAAGAGTAATTGAGTGCTTATGCTTATTAAAAAAGAACCTGTTTATACGGAAATTGCTTCAGGAGTCAAATTATGCTGAAAAGTGGCCGATCAGTTTTTTTAAGTTTCTCTTTAACAATAAGAAATATTTTAATAATATTGTTGCTTGTCCCATTTGGACTTTCCGCTTACAGTTCAAACTGGCGGGTTTTAAGTCCTGGCGGAACGGTAGAAGAATCCCACGGTAACACACTGGGACAGACTTCCAACGAACGAGTTTACGGGCGCTCTGAAGCAAGTGATGGCTTTTATGGATTTTGGTATCCCGGCGTCGTACCCGGCATCTGTTTCCGGGTTTACCCCGAAGCCTGGGAAATCGATACGGTTAATTTCGGCGAAACGATCAGCATGATGGAGGGAGACCAAATTGCCATTGAGAATTGCGGTTATCACAGTCTTTGTTACGGACTGCAGTTTCTGTACTGTGTCCCTTTAGACTGGGATATCGGAATTGAACCTAACTACAATACCTTTGCCCTTCGGGCACATTTCACACGGGAAGTTATTGCACCCTCTTCCTATGATCCTTTCCTGGACTATATCTCAGGGACCCTTAAATGGGCTGATACCGAAAGTTACGGGATAAGCGGCGCTGAAGTCGGGGTTCTGGCAATCAGATATCTCTGGTTCCAGTTCGGTAGTCCAACTAATAGCGACCTGCTGGGGGCAAATGTGATAACGATAGGGTTAGTTGCCAGAAATTTCTTACCTTAGCATATAGCAGGAGGATAATTCATGAAAAAAGCCTTGTTAATATTATCTTATATCATAATAAGCATCACGCTTGTATATCCGGTCCCCCTTGAGATGAATTTCCAGGGGCGTATAAGCGATACACTGGGTGTGCCCATAGAGGGATCCAGAAACATTACGTTTGAGATCTATGAAAGCCCGGCCGGGGGAGCCCGGATATGGTTTGAAACCCGAACCCTCAGTTTTTACTCCGGATTGTTCAATGTTCGGTTGGGAGAAGTGAATCCCATTCCAGCAAGCATTTTTGATGGAAATGTATTTTATCTTCAAATGGTGTTCGAGGGAGAAAACCTGGAACCGAGAACCGCTCTTATATCAATGCCTTACGCATTTCGAAGTCAGTTAGCGGATACCGGTCTGTATGCCCTTCAAACCAACTTCGATACCCTTGGCGCAT
The DNA here is from genome assembly GCA_016930435.1 of bacterium. GTDB lineage: Bacteria > UBP14 > UBA6098 > JAFGQG01 > JAFGQG01 > JAFGGQ01. The sequence goes on along the minus strand of JAFGGQ010000016.1, from coordinate 422 downwards.
ACTACGATACCACCTATTCCTTTGTTGATGTGATAGTCTGGGATACCCTTAATTATTATGTTGATTTCGATACCCTTGGCGCCTATTCCGAGACCACACATGTTCATTATTTCGATGACATATTAGGTGTAGCAAATGATGACCAGATTCCGGATGATATTACAATTTTTTATGCGGATAGCTCAGGAGCGTTATTCTGGGGTGATATCAGAGGCGTCCCTGCCGGCATTGCCGACGGCGACGACATAGATACCAATATCGCATATTGGGATGATATCCGGAATATCCCTGCGGACATCATTGACGGCGATGCCGTTGATACCTTCGTCGCCTACTGGGATTCCCTGAGGGATCTCCCCGCCGGGTTTGCCGACGGCGTCGATAATACCGGGTCAGCGGGTGATTATGATCATAACGGCCTT
>JAFGGQ010000137.1 GCA_016930435.1 bacterium | reverse complement strand
GTGATCGTCTATGAATCCGATTCCGCTGGATTCAGCGAGATATTTTTAGAGTGCCCTTATGATTTTTGTACACCGTTAAGGTTGAGTTACAGCTCCGGTTTCTGCACTATGCCGGCCATCGTTGTGGATGATAGCGGCGGGGTACACGTAGTATGGCAATATAACCTTTTAGGAAATTCTGAAATCTATTATTATTACAGCTCCTCATATTGCGTTCCCGGAACTTCCATAAATTTGAGCCATAGCAGCATGATATATGATACTTATCCCACCATCAGTATTTTCAATGGACAGCAAGTGCATGTTCTATGGCGCAGTGAGGATCCCCCATGCGAAACCCCATATTCCATCCGGCATGCATATTTGTCAGATAGGATTTGGTCTGCTCATGAAGCGATCGCTTATGACTGGATGCACCTGGACCATCCTTCGCTGGACTACTGTCATGGTGAGGATAGTCTCTCTGCTTGCTGGGAGAACCGTGGCGATGCCTTTTTTTACGGAGGAAATGGCGGAGGAGATTCAACCACAGGTTTCTCGGGATATCCCGTAGTTTCAACGGTAGGACTAACCTGGTCCTATCTTTACTGGGAGGATAACAGTGATGATAGAGAGGATATCATGGCGCAAAATTACTATGATGGTCTTTCTCCTCATCATTGGACCTCCTACAAATTCAGGGATGTCTATGATGACGTGGAAGTTCATTATCCCAGCGTTTCAAATTGCTGTGTGATCTGGACGCAGGGTTCAGATGCTCCTTATGAAGTAAGATTCAGGTATGAGGAATATCCGACTGCGGTTGAAGAATTTCAAGTGCAGCCGACTGAATATTCAATTACAGCATATCCGAATCCATTTAATCATGCAACTACCATCACCTTTGAATTTAATAATCCTGCTTATCTGCAAATATATTCATCGCCCCGTATTACTATGCTGGCTGATTGGCAGGTTAAAATCTACGACCTTGCCGGCCATATAATTTCCGAATTTCACGGTAACCTGCATCCATCAAATCACAATTTACCAAACCATGAGGAGATTCTCTGGGCTCCGGAACCGACGGTACCCACCGGAATCTACATTATCAGAGCTGACTTTGGAGATATTCAACTATCAAAAAGGGTAATATTTGCCAAGTAGATAGGGAATTGAAGCCTATAAATGCTGAATTAATTCTTGTTAAAAATGCTGATTAGCATATAATATATTTAATAATTAACCTAAGGGACTAATAAATTTTTTTAAAATATCAGTAAAATCTTTAAATTTGGGGCAAGAATATGCATACGATTCAGGATTTGGTTCGACGCTTTGAAAGTTTCGGTGAGCTTACAGCTCTTTCCTGGAAACAGGGGGAGAGTACCTTTAAAATAAGCTACAAGGAGCTTTACCATCAAATCCAAAATTACAGTAAAGGATTGTTAGAATTAGGTTTAGAATCTGGCGACCGGGTAGCCTTGCTGTCCAAGAATATTCCGGAATGGATAATTCTAAATCTGGCAATAAACAATGCTGGGATGGTGGATGTACCACGTGGAAAATATTCCAGTCCAGAGGAGCTCAACTTCATTCTTGAGCATAGCCGTGCAAAAGTTGCGATAGTAGAGGACAGGGATTTTCTGAGCAAGCTCAACCGGTATAAGCATTCCGAATTACATCTTATATATACTATTCAGGAGATCGAGGGGGAATACAATATCCTAAGCTTGCAGCAAATGGGCGTGGACTCAAGTAAGAGTATCCCTGTAATCAAGGGGAACCATACTGCCGGGATAATTTATACCTCCGGTACTACAGGAGTCCCCAAGGGTGTGGAATTAAGCCATTTTAATTTCATAAGCAATGTGACGGAGGTCATCAAACGGATCGATCTTAGTTCGGATGACAAGCTATTATCGATATTGCCTGCCTGGCATGTTTTTGAGAGGATCGTTAAATATTCTGCTGTTGCTGTTGGGGCTGAAACCTTTTATACTGTTGCCCATACTTTGCTGGATGATTTTCAGGAACAAAAACCTACTATACTGGCCTCCGTCCCCAGGATCTGGGAAATGATTTACGACCGGGTAATGAAAAAGGTTAAGGAAAAGGGTAAGCTGGAGCGGAAGATTTTTGATATCAGTCTGAAAGCTGCTACCGGTGAATCACATGGGGCAGCTTTTCTGGTAGCTCCCTTTGCGCGGAGATTATTGGAGAAAAAGGTGTTTTCGGAATTGCGGAGTAAGTTAGGGGGAAAATTCCGTTATGCAGTATCAGGGGGGAGTTCACTCCCCCCATTTATCGATGTTTTTTTTGATGCAGCTGGCATTGAAATATTGGAAGGTTATGGTTTAACCGAAACCAGCCCGGTGATATCGGTACGCAAACCAGGTTCAAGAGCCCTACATACGGTCGGTCCCTTGCTGGAAAATGTTCAGGGGAAGATCATTGATTTTGAAACCGGAAAAGAACTGCCGGCCGGAGAAAAGGGCGTTCTTTATGTCAAAGGTCCCAACGTAATGAAAGGATATTACCGTAATTATGAAGAAACCCACAAGGTTTTGGATAACGATGGTTGGTTCGATACCGGCGACCTTGCTTATTTTGATAAGGGAGGTAATCTCATAATCAGCGGTCGGGAGAAGGATATTATTGTCCTTTCTAACGGGAAAAATGTGAATCCCATCCCACTGGAAACTGAATTGAGCAAAAGTGACTTCATTGACATCGCGGTAGTTACCGGTCAGGACTGGAAAAAGCTGGGGGCTATTATTGTCCCCAACTTTGAGGCCTTAAAGAAGTATTGTCAGGAAAATGAAATAGCATATTCCACTGATAGAATTGAAGAATGTCTTGAATATTCCGCCATAAAACAGCTTTACAGGGAAGAGATAAAAAAATATGTAAATTCCAAAGGCGAATTTAAGACTTATGAAAGGATCCAGGAATTTATTATCCTTCCTAAACCATTTGAAATCGGGCTTGAGCTCACTCCTACACTGAAACCACGGCGGTCCAAGATTGAAGAGATCTATAAGGAAAAGCTGAGTTCTCTGCAGTCAGTGATCAACGGTCGGGGCTAAGTAATTTTATCCTCCGGATCGAACTGGGGGAATAAATCCTTTCCGCTTGCCTTTCCCTAAAAATATTGTACTTTATTAATCTTATTTTAGGTTTTAAGCGATGGATTAGAAATAAAAAAAAGTAAGAAAGGAGATATGATGCGAGCACTTAAATTAACGGTGGTTATCCTTATTCTATCCATGGTTTTCCTGTATGCCGTGGAAGACCTTCCTCTATTTCATCAATGGGTACCCGATTCCCTGGTGCCCCGGCCTCCTATTCATCACTGGACCCTTGACAATGGTCTGGAGGTCCTATTCTGGGAGAATCATACTGTACCGGTGGTTAATGTCCGGGCTTTAATAAAAACCGGCGCCAGCTCCGAGGGAAAATATTTGGGCTGTGGAATTTCACACTATTTAGAACATATTGTATCAGGAGGCAGCACTGCCAAACATACTGAGAATGAATATAAGCTAATGATCCAGGAAAACGGTCTCAGCACTAATGCCTATACAACCAGTGAGGTGACCTGTTACTATGGTACGGCTCCGGTCCGTAGTTTCCGTCCGTTACTTCTGTACTTAGCGGAAAATGTCCAGGAGTGCGCTTTTGATTCCTTTGAGATAGCCCGGGAAAAGGGAGTGATCACCCAGGAGATCAGCAAGGGTAATGAGGAGCCGGGAAGGGTGATCTGGCAAACATACAGCGAAGCTTTTTACCGGTGGAGTCCATATCAGTATCCTACCATCGGTTACAAGGAGAATTTCCTATGCCTTACCCGTCAGGATCTGGTGGACTATTATACCGCTCGCTACGTGCCCAATAATACCATTTTGGCGATAGCGGGTGATTTAACCCCGGATTATGTCAAGGCGATGGTTGATAGTATGTGGTCGGGTTGGCCACGCCAGCCGTTACAGGATACCCCATGGCTTATAGAACCTTTGCCTGTTGCAGCCAGGGTGGTGGAAAAGGAAATGGATGTGAAAATGACCAATTTGAAAATGGGATTTCCTACTTCTTTTTACGGGGAAAACGACCAAGCCGCCCTTAGAATTCTTGGAATGATCCTTTCCGGGGTGGCTACTTCCAGGCTTGATCTTCGACTGGTAAACAACCCACAGCCCCTCGCTAATTCAATTTCAGCATATTCTTCTGAAAAATATAATGAGAGGGGCCAGTTTATGATCAACTGCAGCTTTGATTACCAGAATCGTGATATGGTCATAGCTGCCCTCTGGGATGAGATCGAAAAGGTACAGGAGTCCGGAGTGACCCAGGATGAAGTGGATTGGGCAAAGCGCATTATTTCCAAACAGGTGCTCAAGGAAGCTGAAACTGTAGAGGGCCAGACCTCCACCATGATGTACAATTTTATGCGAAGTGGTAAAGCCTTCACTGCCGATTTTTACTTTTCCATGATCAACAGGGTTTCCCCTTTGGATGTCAAGCAGGTTGCTCAAAAATACCTGGTTCCGGAACACATGGTTATAGCAATTTTAAAACCAATTGGTGCAGAGCATCCTAATGACACTTTACTCTTTTCCAGAAAGGCTTCGGGCCGTCCCAGTTTTGAGGTACGGGAGCTTGAGAACGGGATGAAGATGGTACTTGCAGAAAATCCAGCGCTTCCTACCATAGATCTTTATATCTATATGATGGGAGGAGCATTATTTGATCCGGAAGACAAACCGGGACTTGCTTATTATACCTCCTCATATCTTCGGGAGGGTACCAAAAAGTATCCTTCATTTGAGAGTCTGGTAGGCAGGATGGACGACCTCGGTATTAGTATTGACGGCAGCTGCGGCCAGCATACCATGTACCTGTCCTCAAATTTTGTTTCCTCGGACCTTGATGATGCCCTTGACCTTATTTCGGAGATGCTTCTTTACCCGGTATTCCCAAAGAATGTTGAAAAGAAGCTGGTGGATCAGCAGCTAAACCAGATTCGCTCTCAGTATGATTCCTGGTCCTCGGAAGCGTATCTGTTCTTCAACGACAAATTCTATGATGGTCATCCCTATGGGCAGTCCCTGTACGGAATTGAGGAGGCAGTTTCTGGATTTACCGCTGATCAGGCTAAAGAATACTGGTGGAGCCGTTTTGAGCCGGTTAATACGGTGATCGCGGCTTCCGGTCCTATTTCCGTCGATGAAATGGCTGATCGAATCGAAAGAATATTCTGTAAAGCTAAGTCAAAAGGGATAGAATTGCCTGCGATACCTCCTCAAAAGAGGCATGATGCTCCCGGGGAATATAAAAAAGAGGTAAATAGGGAACAGGTCACTCTGATAATGGGATTCGACGGCTGTGATTCCTATAATGAGGAGGATAAGTGGGCTCTAAGAGGAGCATCTGCCCTATTAAACGGGACAGGTGGTTTATCCGGTTGGTTGTCGGTTGAGCTTAGGGGAAAACGTGACCTGGTTTATATTACCTGGGCTAGTTCAAGCAGTAATTTATACGGAGGCAGGTTTACTATAACCTCCCAGTTTGAACCAACTCAATTGGATACGGTCAAGGTAATTATTTTAAAACAGTTTGACCGGTTGAAATCAGGAGATTTTGAGGAAGCTGAGCTGAAAAGGGTAATGGAAGCATCTGCTGAGCAGTATGTCATGGCAAGGCAAGAACAAGGCGATCTGGTCAGCAGTGCAGGATTAGATGAACTATATGGATTTGGATTTGCTTACAGTGATAAATACCCTGAAAAAATGAGATCAGTAACCAAAGATGATGTTATCCGGGTTGCTCAGAAGTACTTCAATAACCCGGTAACCATAATAATGTACCCAGCTGAAACCGCTGAGAAATAGAGAAGGTTTGGATTTAATCCTGCCATTTATGATGGATTGTTGCCGATATATTCGGTAATTTGGGAATAGGATTGTTCATTTCGGATGATGTTATCATAGTAACGGGATTGCCAGGCGAAATGGGTGTTGATTTTACGGGAATTTTTTATAACCCCAATTTTAAATCCGTAAAAATCGACGCAAAGTATTGCGGGTGCTACATTGCGCTTGCGTTGTTTGAATAATAAAAAAATTTAGTATATAGCAAGTGGATAAACCGCAATGTTGTTAGTCGGACTCCAAAGAGTCTGATTCCATAAGTATATCCTCCAGATATTTCTGCTCTTCACCTTGTTTTTCAAGTAAGTTCATAACCTGATTAAATCCCTCACGAGCATTAAAACAGAGGGTTTTAATACGTTTCGCAACATTTCTACCGCTGTCAAATGGTCCTCGCATCATTTCCAACAGGGATTCATAACATTGGTCTGAGATATACTGGGCGAGAATATACTTTGCTACAAAGGTACCGCATTCAGAGCAGCAAACATATACCTGGGGACGTTCCCCAGCCTTAATATAAAAAATGTTTTTTAGATTAGTGGAATTGCATTTCGGACAATGCTGATAACGGACCTTCTCCAATATCAACCTCCTTGATTTGGATCGTTTAAAAACTTTATTTTATAATAAAGGGTATATAATATTTTACTATTAAAAAGTTTAGTACCATAGCAAATAGTCCTACAATAATGCCTGCCTTTCTCATATCCCTGGAATCGATGATCCCGGAGCTGTATGCGATGGCATTGGGAGGGGTTGAGACCGGCAGGGCCATAGCGCTGGATGACATCAGGGCGGTGGTAATGGCAATGGCTCCGATATTCGTCCCCAAAGCAATACCCAGTGGAATAAGAATATTGGTAGCAGCAGTATGGCTTATGAAATTGGACATTATCAGGGCCATTATTCCAAAGATGATGATCAATACAGTAAGTGACAGGGATTGGAACCTGAATATCTCCATAAACCAGATAGAGAGGCCGGACACCTTCATTCCCAATCCCAGGGCTATTCCTCCGGCCATCAGGATCAACACGTCCCATCCGATAGCGCGAAGATCATCCCGGTTAAGGATACCGGATGATAAGAATACGATAGGGGGGATCAGTGCTATCATTCCAGAAGGGATATGATGAATCGAGGTGGTTAGCCAGAGCAGGGCGGTAATGATCAGTGTAATCAGAATCAGAAGGTGTTTCCAGGTAATCTTTGTGGGTTCCAGATTGACCTGTATAACATCCTTTTGCGAAGGGAATAATTTTTGAAGGAGCCACCATATAAAGGTGGTCAGGATAACAGCTATTGGTATTCCCCATGAAACCCATTTTAAGAACGAAATTGCTTCTCCGGTACCTGCCAGGGCTTGAATGGCGATAGCATTAGGAGGGGTACCGATTGGTGTACCAATACCGCCGACATTAGCTGAAAATGGAATTCCCAGGATCAATGCTTTAGCAAAAGGGTCACCTTTGATCCTCTGAATTAGGGGAAGGATAGCCGCTACCATAAGGGCAGTGGTGGCTGTATTGGACATCCACATGGAGAGGAAAGCGGTAGTGAGCATTATCCCGGCCAGCACGAACCGTGGGGATGTCCCCGTTCGTTTAAGGATACTCCGGGCAAAAACGATATCCAGGTGAAACTTCTGCATTGCTGCTGCTAAGAAATATCCTCCGGCGAAGAGAATTACCGTAGGAGATGCAAAAGAAGCAAGAAAATCCGAGTAACTGGCGCCTTTTGTAACCGGTGGCAGCATGTAGGCTAATAGTGACACTATTATCCCGGCGGTGGCGGCGATAGGGATGATCTCAGTTACCCAGCAAAATATGGCGAATATAAATACAGCCAATGCACGGTGAGCCCCAACACTCATCCCCCGAAAAGGGATAAATAGTGTGGCAATGGAAATTAATATGATGAGGACAAATATCAAAAATGATCTTAATGATATCATAATTATCAGCCGAGTTGAATTTTAAAAAGAAAATTATTTACAATTACACAATTGTCAAATATATTGTAAATGAATTAATAATATTTTAGACTTTGTAATCATATTTTTTTGTATAGGAAGTTAGCCTATTTTCAATCAAGAATCAAAGAGGAGGTTGAAATGGAAAGAACATTGTTGGTGTTGTTTTTAATCTGCTGTTTGTTTTCCCTTGTTTTTGCTGAGGGTGGTGCGGAGATTTCTGCAGGGTACCAGTTCAGCAATGCTACTGCGGCAAAAAATACTGCCGAGGATATGGGTCTGGATGTAACCAGTACTCCCGAATTGATGTTGGATATACATGGTTGGGCGGTTTATAATAAAATGCTTCGACTGGGAGGATTAGTTTCCGGAGGTTACTTTGATGCGAAGGGTGAACCTTCCCAAAGCGTCATTGAAGGGGATGAGTCGGGTGTGGGTTTTGGTGATGCCCGGTTTGCCTTCTTGCCCGAAATTTATTTTCAGTTCGGCCCAATTAATACTGCTTTAGGATTAGCTGTTGGCGGCGGCGCTATTATCACATTCGTTAATGATGATAACGGGGATAATGACGGGGAGATCTCCTGGTATGGTTTTATGCGCCCTCAGGTTACAGCAGCTTATCTGCTGGGGCCGATAGGAATTCAGTTGGGTATGGGTTTTCATTGGCCACTGGGAGGGGGAGAGAACCTGTTCTGGTTTAATAATGCCGATGACGAACGGATAGAACATGTCTTTAAGCCCAGCGAGATGGCCGGCTTTTTTGTTAAGGGAGGAATTGTTTTTGGGGATTTGAAAAAGAAGGATAATTAAATATTAGTCAATTTACTCTGTTTTGCAGGGGCTGAGTATTAGAAACGATACCCGATGCTCAGCCCCAAATATTCGCTATTCAGGCTATTTTCCCCCCACCATATTTTCAAAGGGCCCAGAATACTCTCTATACCCAGGCCTGCACCCCAACCGGTTTCCAGGACTTCATTTGTAAGTTTGGGCATCTTCCCCCAGCAATTCCCCACAGCAAACCCGCCATAAAAGTAGAGATTGTAGGGAAGATTGAAGCGAATATCCAAGCCCCCCGAAGCAGTATTTTTCCCCCGGATCTCATTACCCTGAAAACCCCAAAAACCAATACCTTCAGCTAACAGAAATTCATCCAGTACAGGTAATTCACCGGTTGATATACCATATTGAATAAAAGGATGGAAGGTAAAAAAGTCAGCAGTGAGGTAATATTCGAATGAACTAAATATTTTGGTGTAGGCAAAATTCCCCCCAAGAACATCCTGTGAGAATTTGACATATAAATGATTAAACCTTCCATAAGTAGGGAACTGCTCCTTGTTAAGGTCATCTACAATGGATCTTAGTACTAATTGGTTGTTAGTTTGCCAGCGGTCGAAATCATCATTATAAAGGTTATACCTTTCACTTCGCAATTCTACAAAGACTGTTCCCAATCGAAATATCTGCTGACCAAGAATGAATTCACCTCCGAAGCGCCTTTGCTGGTATGAAGTAATTATTTCATTTTCGTAAAACAGCTCTACTTTTTCCTGTTCAAAAAAGATGTTTGCATTGTTTGTCAAATATGTTTTCCAGATCCGGTCTGATGAGTAACCCATTCGGGTACTTAACCTCCGGTGGCCGTATTTGGCAGTTAAATTCAACCTCATTGCGATCCCCAGAAAATTATCGTTGCCAATCTGAACTGCGGATTCGGTTTGATAAAAAAGGTCAAATCTCGATCCTATTCTTATCAACCAGAATCTATTTTCAACTACCTTAATGATCACAATGAGGCCATCTTCCGTGTTCCTTAAATCCTGAAAAACATTTTCGAACAAACCTGTTGAATATAGGTTTTTTATGCCTTCCCTAATTTTTTCCTGGTTATAGATGTCTCCCTCATTAATCCCCAAATAACTTTTTATCACCCAGTTCTTTGTCAGGTCATTTCCCTGAATCCATAAGCGGTATATTTTACCTTCGTTGATTATAATAGAAACTTTTCCTTTGTTTATGCTTAAGGAGTCTATCTTGGCGAGTATAAAACCACTTTCCTGATAGAGTGAAATGCATTCTTTAAGGCTATTTTCAATATCTTTAAGGGAGATGGGCTCAGGATTTGGTTGGGGAAAATACGCGGCCAGGCTCTCAGATGGAATTACCAGATTTCCGCTGAACACTATTTCCCTCAGCGGGTGATTCAAATCAAGTTCGTACTTCAGGTTTAAAGTATCCCCTTTGAATTTTTTATCCAGGGAGATTTTAGAATACTTTCCCGAATAATAAAGATTTTCGAGGTCGAGATTGATATCCGCTTCGGTGACCATTTTGCCGGATTTGCAGAAAAGCTTTAGGTCTTTTTCTTCCGGGAAGATTATGAGGGAATCAAGATAATAACTAAGCACACTATCCTGTTGGGCTGAACCCAACTCCTTTTTAATTTGGGGAAGGTTCTGCTGGCAGGCAACAAAGCCCTGTTCGATTAGGAATTCGATATTTTTAAAATTAGATGAGCGATGCCCGTTCAGTTTGGGTTGTATGACTACATCAGCCATTTCGAGTTCTTGCTGAATCTCTTCACCCATCATTATAGTAGTGGTTTGGTCGGCGATATCAAGTGGGGAGTCAAGTTGGTCGGGGGATATCAATTCAGCGGTAGTATTAACGGCGATGATGTAGTCGCAGTTTTCAGATAGGGCAACTTCAACCGGGATAGGTGTAGTCAAGCCTCCATCAACAAGATATAGAGAATCGACATGTAATGGAAGAAATAGCAATGGTATTCCTATTGATCCCCGAACGGCATTTGTAAGGTCTCCCTGCATGGTAACGATTTTTTTCCCTGTAAGCAGATCTGTGGACACTATTCGCAGGGGGATATTCAAGCTATTGAAATTTGATCCTGCCCGGTAGTTAGCGGGGCCCAGGAGTTCCATTATAAGATTAGATACTTTTTGGCCTGATGATAATCCCTGTGGTAAGCTTGGCTTTAAGCCCTGGAAGCGGAGGCTTACCAAAAATCCTTCATGTGCCATCCGCTGGGTAACGAACAGGCTTGTCCGTAACGGTTCATCCTGGAACAAGTTTTCCCAGTCGATGAGGGAAGCCATTTTTTCCAGTTGAGCAGCCTCCCATCCTGCCGCATATAGAGCGCCAATAATGCTGCCCATGCTTGTGCCTACTATCAGATCTATAGGTATCTGGTGATTCTCCAGGCATTTTAATACCCCGATCTGAGCTATGCCCCGTGCTCCTCCGCCGCTTAATACCAGTCCAACCTTGGGGGTGATTTTACTGTCAGAAGCAGGTGGTACCCAGACACCTCGTTTATCCAGGCGGGGAGTCAATACAATTTGTTCCGCCTGCAAAGGGGCGAAGAACGTAATTGCAGTCAGGATAAGTGATAATGCGATTTTCCGGTAAAACTTGTTCATCTATGCGAATACTTGTGAGGGAGGCATTTAAAATCAATTTAAAATATTTGCCAGAGCATTTCCGGCTTTCATCTTAACAAAATCGCTTTCGTCGTGAAGGGCTTTTTTTAAAGCATTAGCAACCTCGAACTGGCCCCGAAAATTCCCCAGAGCTTCGCATGAGAAACCCCTTGTTTCGTATGAGGGGTCCTCCAGCAAGTCTAATAATGTTGGAAGTACTTCAGGGTGTTTTAAAGCTCCCAGAGTTTCGATCAGATGGAATTTAAAATTTCCCTCGGAACGATTCAGCAACTCGATCAGTTTATTACAGAGGTACTCTCCGCCAATATCAACCAGTGCATAGGAAGCTGAGTATCGAACGGAATAGTGCTGATCCTTCATGGTTTGGATCAATTCATCTATGGCATTGACTGCCCGGAGTTTCCCCAGCGAGAGGGCGGCATAGCGTTTGACGCTTGTAACCGAATCGGATAGGGCGTGAAGAAGCTGGGGAATGGCCAGGGAGTCATTAAGGGCTCCAAGTGCTCTTGCCGCGGCAGCCCTTAATTCGGGATTATAACTTCGCAGTTGGATCAACAAGGGTACCAGCGCACGATTATCACCAATTTCGCCTAACAGATAAGTTGCCAAAGCAGCGTTCTCCTCGCTGCGTGCTATCTCGCGGAGTAAAGGCTCAACAGCAGCTTGGCCAATTCTGATTAAGGAGGCTTTGATTACCTCTGATTTTCTGGGATCTTTTGTGCCCAGTTCGCTCACCAGGAAACGGGCAGATTCTTCACCGTAACTAACCAGTTCTTTGATCGCCTTATTGTAATCCGAATGATTTGCCCCATAGTATTTCAAGGAAGCGTTTAAATATGCGTGTTTGATTTGCTTAGGATGTTCTCTGGAAAAAAGGTTTCCAGATATTATGACTATAAAGGTTAAAACTAAGGCAAAGGATGTTCTTAGTATTTTCATAATAGAAAGCTTCTTTTATTCCTTTTTTGATACTTCCAGTTTGGCAGGAAAATCTATGGCGATGCCGTATTTGCCTGCCGACCACCAGGATGAATTTTTTCCTCTTCCGGAATAAATATCATGGCCCCTAAGATCAAGAAAGATTCCGATGCTGCCATATTCCCTGCGAAAATTACCGTAACCTTGCGAATTCTGGTCCTTTTTAACCAGGTATCCGTCATCGCCCTGTTCATCTACAAATATCCCGATTCCATTGGCATTACCAGCCCCCTGTGAGTAATCCCAGATCACGTAATTATCATCCCCATTTTTATCCAGAAGGTAGCCCAGTCCCTGTTCATGTCCGCAGCCCTGTGAGACGCCCCGGGAAAGATAGCTGTCACTTCCATCTTCATCGATAAGTATGCCCCCTCCGAAATAGGATCCGGAACCCTGGGCGAACTGGAAAGCGGTATAGGAGTCATTGCCATTCTGATCGATCAGAGCACCCAGAGCGAACCAGTAACCAGCTCCCTGACCAAATATATCCGAAAGATAGCGGTCATCGCCGTTTTGGTCCAACAAAAAACCGATGCCGCCTGAATAGTCAGGACGGGTACCATATCCAAATCCATGGGACATAGATATAAAGTATTGATCCTGACGGGATTCATCGCTGAATGCAGGTTGGATAAGGTAGGCATCATTTCCGGATTGATCGAGCAGCAATCCTAAACCGGCAACGAATCCGAATCCCTGTGATTTTAATTGAGCCCGGTAATAATCCATTCCTTCCATGTCGGCGAGTATCCCACAGCCAGCGAATCCTGAACCCTGGCTTGCTATGCTGCTGTAATAGCAATCTGCGCCCTGATAATCCAGGAGTATTCCGGTACCCAGAACGGCACTTCCCAGCGCCAGGTTTTGAGTCTTGTAAATATCCTGGCCATTAACGTCGATCAATATCCCGGCTCCTAAGTGGCCGGCTCCAAATGCAAAATTTCTTGTGGATTTATAAAGATCATTCCCGGACAGATCAAGGGCTACGGCAAAATTCATGGAATCTACAGTACCGCCGGCATTGTAGTAGTATTCATCATCCCCTCCCAAATCTATTATAATAGCCGCTGGTACACGGTAAATGGTCTTTTGGGGACCTCCTACAACCACCAGTCCAAACCGTGTACTCTCAAAGAACAGAACATCACCTTCAACGCCGGGATGTTCAATTGTCCCATTCTGTGAGAAGGATTCGCCGACGCTAAGGCCTTCAAGAGCGCTTTTCGCCTGAAGGGTTGAATAAAATATATCCAGGGAGATCCTGGTTAATTCGGAACGTTCAACAGAAGAAATAATCGAGAAGATCCGGTTGGTTAGGAAGGCGGCTTCCTGAGCATAATCATCGAGTTCTTCAAGAGTGCTCTCCTGGCGCTTATCAAATTGCCCTTCATTCTCTAATAAAAGAGATGGGGAGAACCGGTAAAGGGAATCAAGTTGAAAGGAATCTATTTTTGCGAAAACCTCCTCCAGGTCCTTCTCGCTTCGCTCGAAAGAATCGTAGATAAGGTTCAGAGATGTTTTGATTTTATTGGGAAGGCTTACCACTCCAGCCCAGGGATAATCCCTGGATTCTTTGGCGATCTCCGGTTTCTTAGTAGGAAAATCCAGGAGCCGGTAGCATCTGAGCAGCAGATCCAGATCCCCATTAGGCCTTTCAGTTAAAAAATTGGTGATATTCTCCAGTGTATCGGTAATTTCGAGAGGATTTTTAAGACAATGATCGATAATGTTCAAACGGAATTCATCGGGCTTATCAATAAAGTCAAGTGTAACCTCGGAGTAGGCCATCTTGATTCCGGTTAATGCTTTAATGAAGGCATCCCGACGAGAAACCGAACCATTATTATTTTCTGCCTCCCCGAGGACACCAGTGATTAGTAGTAGAATAATCATAAGTGTCAAAGTATATATTTTTTTCATTTATTCTCCCAGAAGCTTATTCAAAGGATGAAAAAAAAGAGAACGACTTTGGGCTCTTTTTATTTCCATTAATCTTATTAAAAATAGAGTCCATTTTCTATCCTGGTTTGTATGGTTATTCGTTTTGGGTTAAAAAGCTGTGTATAAACGGGGTGATGTAACCATCCAAAACGGCCTGTGTATCCCCGATCTGCTTGTCGGTCCGATGGTCCTTGACCATATTATAAGGATGGATAACATAGGACCGTATCTGACTTCCCCATTCGATCTTTTTTTTGGTTTTTTCCTGTTCCTGTTTGGATTTTTCCAGCTCTTCTTTGCGCAATTGAAAGAGCCGGGATTTTAGAACGGTCATTGCGGTTTGTTTATTCTGGTGTTGAGAGCGTTCGGACTGGCATTGAACAACCAGGCCGGTAGGAAGGTGCGTAATACGTATTGCTGAATCGGTAACATTAATATGCTGTCCGCCATGTCCGCTAGCCCGGAAAGTATCGATGCGCAAATCATTGGGATCAATTTCTATCTCGATGTCATTCTCCTTCATTGGAAAAACGAACACCGAAGCGAAGGATGTATGCCGGCGGTGATTGGAGTCGAAAGGGGAGAGGCGGACCAGGCGATGTACCCCTATCTCGCTTTTCAGATAACCATAGGCATATTCTCCCAGTACCTCTACAGTAGCACTTTTGATACCTGCTTCATCACCGGCCTGTATATCGATGATCTTGGTTTGGAAGCCGCTTTGTTCCGCCCACCGGAGGTACATTCGAAGAAGCATTTCACCCCAATCACAGGCATCGGTGCCACCCGCCCCGGAATGAATCTCCAGAACCGCACTGTTCTGGTCATCGGGTCCGGATAAATAAAAAAATAATTCCGCAGCCTCCAGTTCCCCTTCAAAAGCCCTTAACTCGGAGAGCAGTTGATCATATTCCGGATCTTCGGGCCGAATTATCCCTTGCAGCTCTTTCAGGTCCTGGAGACTTTGATTAAGGTGTTTCCAGGTGGATAATTGCTCCATTTTGGTCTTTCGCTCACGGGCTACTCTTTGACTGGTTTCAGAATCCTGCCAGAAATTGGGTTCGGACATCTTTGAATCCAGCCCTTGAATTTGATTGAGAAGAGCATCCACGTCAAAGATAACCCCTTAATTTAAGCAGCCTTTTCTCCAGGTTTTCAAGATCGAATTGATTTTCCATAAATAATATTGTGGTTTTAGGGATTTATTCGGGGCAGATCTCTAAAAATCTGCGTTTCCCGACCTTGATCACTATTTTTTGGTCTATAATCAATTCACCGTCAATATCGGTGATTTTTTCTCCATCCAACTTAACTGCTCCGGATAGGATCAGCCTACGGGCTTCGGCATTGGAAGATACCAGGCCGCCGTCACTGAGTATTTTAACGATCCATATTCTGGAACCCCGTGGATATGTTACCTGAGGAATATCCTCCGGGATCTCTCCCCTCTGGAAGACCTCCTTGAAAAAGGCTTGAGCATCCTCTGCAGCAGCCTTCGAATGGTACATCTCAACCAGTGTCCTGGCTAAAAGCATCTTTAATTCCATCGGATTCTCAGAACCCGATTCCAACCTATTCCTGATCCTTTTTAACTCTTCCCGGTCCAGTTCCGTGGCTAATTCAAAATATTTATAGAGAATATTATCAGAAATAGACATGGTTTTTCCGAAAATTTCATTCGGTTCATCGGTGATCCCGATATA
Source organism: bacterium (assembly GCA_016930435.1). Taxonomy (GTDB): domain Bacteria; phylum UBP14; class UBA6098; order JAFGQG01; family JAFGQG01; genus JAFGGQ01. The sequence goes on along the minus strand of JAFGGQ010000137.1, from coordinate 793 downwards.
ATTGCCCAGGGATTTGGACATTTTTTGCACACCGTCGGTACCCTCTAACAGTGGCATTAAGATTACCACTTCAGGTTTTTGCCCGTATTCACGCTGAATGTCACGGGCTACCAGGAGGTTAAATTTCTGGTCTGTTCCACCAAGTTCGACGTCTGCTTTAAGGGCTACTGAATCATAGCCCTGGAACAGGGGGTAGAGAAACTCCAGGATGCTGATTGGTTTTCCCTGTTTATACCTTTTCTCAAAATCGTCCCGCTCCAGCATACGGGCAACGGTATAATAGGAGGAAAGCTCCAGAAGTTCCTCAACGGTAAGGTTGTTGCTCCAACGACTATTGAATTCGATCACCGTTTTCTGCGGATCCAGTATTTTAAAAATCTGCTTTTTATAGGTTTCGGCATTCAGGGCTACTTCCTCGCGGGTCAAACGCTTACGGGTGATATCCCTTCCGGTCGGATCGCCAATCATGCCAGTAAAATCACCGATCAGAAAGATAACCTGGTGTCCCAGATCCTGAAACTGCTTCAGCTTTCGCAAGGAGACAGTATGGCCAATATGAAGATCAGGGGCGGTGGGATCAAATCCCTGTTTTATCCGAAGAGGACGGTTATTCTGATAAGATTCCTCCAACTTGTTCTTAAGGTCTTCTTCCGATATTAGTTCGAATACCCCTGATTTTAGTATTTCTAATTGCTTGTCCGGTTTTTCAAACATAATACACCATTTAATATAAGGAACAAAAAATTGAATCTAAATAACCTAATTTATATAAAGTTATTATAATAATGCAAAT
>JAFGGQ010000136.1 GCA_016930435.1 bacterium | reverse complement strand
GTATTAATGGTATTGAGATTGGCTGTATTATCGGGATAGAGGATGATAAATGCTCAACGGTTGATAATGTTAAAGAAATCGCCCGGACAATCCAGGCAGCCGGCGCTGATGCTATCATGGTGCGTTCATTATGGTTGGGGAAACATATCAGCTGTTTTATTCCTGAATCTCTTTTCTATCCGGAAATTCCTGATTGTGCGGCTTACTATAAAGATAAATTTGATTGGAGTCACTGGGGAGCCGGCGCCCAGGTACCTCTGGCTGCAATGATAAAGAAAACGGTATCCATCCCGGTCATCGCTGTCGGGAGACTGGATGCTGAACTGGGAGAAAAGGTGCTGAGAGAGGGAAAAGCCGATTTTATCGGAATGACCAGAAGAATGATCGCGGACCCCGAGTATCCTAACAAGGTTGCGGAAGGAGGGCTTGAGGATATCGCTCCCTGCACGGCCTGTTTAACATGTTTGGAGGAGGTCAGACGTTGCCGGATAAATGGCGCTCACGGTTCAGACGAGCAATATCTCATCAAACCCGCCGAAAAGAAAAAGAAGGTGGTAGTTATAGGCGGCGGACCTGCCGGCATGGAGGCAGCCAGAGTGTCGGCTTTGAGAGGGCATGAAGTAATTCTTTATGAGAAAACAAATAAGCTGGGGGGACTGGTGCCTCTGGCTTCAATGATCAGGGAGCTCGAGATGCAGGAAGAAATGGTTTTGGTGCGATACCTGAAGACCCAGATCACCAAATTGGGTGTTAAGATCAGACTAGGGCAGGAGTTTGATCCTTCATTTATCGAAAGGGATAAGCCAGATGTGGTTTTTCTGGCTGCGGGAGGGATAAATGAGGCCCCCGATATACCCGGTATCGATAAACATATCGTGATTAACAGTGCCGACTTACATCGTAAGTTGAGATTTTATTTACGTTTCATGAATCCGGACAATCTAAGATGGTTGACAAAATTCTGGATGCCCATTGGTAAAAGGGTCATTATCATAGGGGTCGGACATCAGGGTTTAGAACTGGCCATGTTTTTAATCAAGCGAGGCAGGAAGGTTACCATCGTAGATACGATTGAGCCTTTTACCGGAATACGGAAGTCCCTGATGAACAAATTGCTCCTCGTTTGGTTCCGTATGAAAGAAGTTCCTTTAATTACGAATGTTCAATCTATGGATATATCCGAAAATGGGTTAACTCTTATTATGAAGGATGGAGATAGACGCAAAATTGAAGCTGATAATATCATACCCACCCTGCCCCTAAAACCGAATACGGGACTGGTAAAAAGCCTGGAAGGTAAAGTCCCGGAAATATATACGGTCGGAGATTGTAATGAGTCCGGTCTGATAGTAGATGCCATCGGGAGCAGCTGGCGTATTGCGCACAAGTTATAGGATAGCGAATGTGTTGTTCGGGAGGAAGCGAATCATCACTTGAAAAGGAGAATAATATGAATAATGCAAAGAAGAAAAAGCAGTTGGTGGATATTCTCGCGGACTTTGTCGTGAATGAAAAATTTGAGGATCTACCGGCGGAAACAGTGGAAATGGCCAAGAAATACACTTTAGATGTTATAGGTTGCATGATAGGTTCCTCAAAGAGACCTCAGATAAACATAATGACGGAGGTAATTACAGCCGAAGGGGGCAATCCTCGCAGCTCGGTCGTAGCTCACGGTTTTAAAACGTCAATGATGAACGCCGCCCTGATTAACGGCGTTTCAGGTCATGCTCTTGATTTCGATGATGATCATCGTGAAGGCACTATGCATCCTTCCGTTGCTGTATTTCCGGCTGTCTTTGCTGTGGGTGAAAACCGGCGTATTGCCGGGAAGGATTTTCTGCTATCCTTCATTTTAGGGCTTGAGGTCATGACCCGCATCGGGGAATCCTTGCTGGGTAAATCTTATTATCAGGGGTTTCACCCGACAGGCACCTGTGGTGTTTTTGGGGCTGCCGCCTCATGCGCCAAGGTCATGGGGTTCGATACATTGAGGGCTAAATATGCTCTGGGTATAGCCGGAAGTTTCGCTGCCGGGACCCAGGAATGTACCGGGGAAGGCGCGTGGCAGAAACCTCTCCAGGCAGGCCATCCGGCCATGGGAGGCGTACTGGCCGCTTCCCTGGCAGAAAAACGTTACATCGGCTCTGGGACCGTCCTTGACGGGAAAGACGGCCTGATTCGCGCATTATCCTTTAAAGATCAATTCGATTATGGTCGTATTACGGATACTTTAGGCGAGAAATGGGAAATGAAGGACACCAGCATCAAGCTATACGCCTGCTGTCGTTTTTCCGGGCCCGTTTTCGATTGCGCCCTGGACCTGTACCGGCAGGGTGTACGGTCTAACAATGTTAAAAGGGTCGTTACCAAAGTAGGGGATTTCTCAATAAAAATGCTCTGCAATCCTGAAGAGCAAAAACGCCGACCGGTGACTCACGTCGATGCCCAGTTCAGCATTCCGTGGGCGGTAGCGACGGCGATTTGCAAGAATAGCGGCAGTATCGACAAATTCGCGGCGGAAGCGTTGAAAGACAAAGATGTGCTGGCAGTGGCAGCCAAGGTAGACTGGGAACTGGACCCCGAGGCCGAAGCCATGTATCCCAAAGCCTACCCGGCGACTTTAATAGCCGAGTTAAATGACGGACAAATAATCGAAGCCCATGTAGATTATCCGAAAGGAGATCCCGAGAACCCGGCGACAAAAGAGGAGATCGTTTCCAAATTCCATTCCTTAACCGGAGCGTACATAGATAAAGAAAAGAGGGAAAAAATTATCAGCACCGTAGATAGACTCGAATATCTCAAGGATATTTCTGAGCTTGCTGACCTGGTCCGATAACCGGAGTAACAGTCCGGATGCATAAGGTACCCAAACCGGCTTGACGTTCACGTACATCGGTTCTGGATTGCGGATAAGGTGACTTATACCCGACCTGAGGACAAAGGGAGCAATTTTAAAGAAATGAATACCTATACAATTCAACCTCTGCGGTTGGGCACAATTAAAAGGAAAAAGGAAAATATGTCGTATCACTGCGGCGTGACCGACGTATTGGATTTTCCTTTAATCTCATATTATCTGGAGGGAGCCGGCCATAAAATAATTGTCGATACCGGAGGGATTGCTCCCGATGGAGAAAAGTGGCAACCCTATTTCAGAAATGAAAATGAAACCCTGGATAGAGCACTTCGAGGCATTGGAGTGTTGACAGAAGAAATAGAAATGGTAATATTGACCCATCTTCACTGGGACCATGCTTCCAATAATCATTTATTCCCCGGAGCACGGTTTATCGTACAGAAAAAAGAACACGACTATCTCAAACAGCCTGAACCCGTAGAAAAAAAGGGGTACGAATCAGATCTGGCTTTAAAAACCAAATATGAGCTGATAGATGGAGACCAGGACATTACCTCCGGTATCTCCGTTGTCCTGGCACCCGGGCATTCGGTAGGTATGCAGTGTGTGGTGGTGGAAACCAGAGCTGGGAAATATATACTGGGTGGAGATCTGGTCACATTGCTGGAAAACTGGGAAGCTTCACCGCATATCCCGAACGGCGCGTTTGAAGATATGGACATGATGGTAGAAAGCCTTGAAAAAATCGACAGGCTTCACGGGACCGTGCTGCCGGGACACGACCCGGAGGTGTTTAAGCGTCAGCGTATTTATCCGTAATTATTAAAGAGATTTTTAATCATGAGCAATAAGTTAAAAAATAAAGTCGCCATCGTAACTGGATCTACATCAGGAATTGGAAAAGCAATCGCAATATTATTTGCTGCGGAGGGCGCTAAAGTAGCGGTTAGTGGAAGAAACCTGGAACGCGGCCGTGAAGTTAAACAAAAAATTCTGGATGCCGGCGGTACCGCCATTTTTATTCCAATGGAAGCGCGTAAAAACGAGACCATTAAAAGCCTGATCGACAATACCATAACTGAGTTTGGTAAGGTTGATATCCTGGTAAATAATGCAGGGACTATACTAATAAAACCATTCCTCGACATTACGATGGATGACTGGGATTTCTTACTGGAAACCGATGCCCGCAGCTACTTTTACGCTATGCAGCAGGTGATTCCTCATATGATAAAAAACGGCGGAGGAGTGATTCTTAATATGGCTTCTCTGGCATCAATCAAGCCAACGATTAACTATGCTTTATATAATTTCGTAAAAGCCGGGTTGAATTTAATGACCAAGTCGGTTGCCCTTGAATTTGCCAAACAAAAAATCCGGGCAAATGTACTCTGCCCGGGAACGATAATGACTCCTATGATCGAAGGTTCACCTTTAAATGAAACAAGACTAAAAAACATACCTATGGGAAGATTCGGAACGTCTGAAGATGTTGCCCATGCCGCTCTCTATTTATGTTCCGATGAGTCCGGCTTTGTGACAGGGGCTTCACTTGTGATTGACGGCGGTGTTATCCAGTAATTGGTAAATTGGTAACAAGAAAAAAGACCATATATTAATTCTAGACAATATTGAAAATATTTCGTAGATATATTAGTTCTTCTCTTCACAAACTGAAATGGCGATGTAAGATTATTTTGAGGAGGCGAGTGCATGGCATATGGTTTCACAGGGAAAATTCTCTGGGTAGACCTTTCCCAGAAACAG
>JAFGGQ010000135.1 GCA_016930435.1 bacterium | reverse complement strand
GACGGGTCAATCACCACAGCAAATGCTCTCCCAGGTGGAACGACTACCCGAACCTCCAGGGAATCCAGTACTTCAGCAGGGGAAAAAATTTCTTTATTTTGAATGGACTGCTCTGCCCGGGAAAATTCCGGGAATTCGCCTTCGATATTTGTTAAAGGGAGACGTTCAACCGGGGTGGTGGACCCGGAACCCAACCATACCGTTTCAGGTGCCACTAATCGAAAGCTTACTATGATTAAAAAAAATATGTTAATAAAACGGATCATAAGTTTGGGCATGGTCAACCTCCTTCGTCAATGCCGAAAAAATTATAAAAAATTAGCAGAATATATGACGTCAAGAATTGCTTTTTTTAATCCTGATTAAAATTCAGGGTGAATAAAATCCGGAGTTCACTCACCTTGACCTTATCCTTTTCATCCCTATTTTCACCACCAAAAGAGGAATATAGGTCGCCATCGGGAAAAAGATCCATTTCCCGGTAGATTTTAGAACCATATTCAAGGGAGATTCCTAACTCAAAACTGGAAAATGAAAACCCGCTCCCAAGGTCAAAATAAGTGGTCACTATCTCGTTATTAAGAAAAGCCGGAGCGATATGAAAACCAAACCTGACCGGGGTCTTATTATAAAGCAAATGCTCTACACCGCCTTTGATTTCAAGGGTATTTTCCAGATCATTTATCAGTATAGTGGTATCAGAGTTCTGCTCAACTACCTTGGCGTCTTCCCAGAATGTATATTCCAGGTCAACATTCAGCCGTGAAAAGAGCTTCGATTGCGGACGGTACTCCACTCCCAAACCAAATGAACCGGGGTATTTAACGCTCACCTCTTGCTGGTAATTGTTAGACAATCCGGGATAAAAGTTGTAACTTCCTTCATATACATGGTAAAGGGTTCCCTTCGCTGAAGCAGGGGTGTTATATGCCAGACCAAAAGCATAGCGAGGCATCGGCTGGATCGTTGCTCCGACGGAAAACTGACTCCCGGAGAGTTTCTCCAACTGGGTTTCATTGCGGATGCCGGTTACTGAATGCTGATAAACCACATCAAAATGGGTGTTCCGGTATCCCCAAAGATATCGGTACGCAATACCGAGATTGATAATATTCAGTAATTTTTCGGATAGGCCAATGCTTATACCGGAAATTTTGCCATCACTGTTTAAGCTGTTAATCCCGATCAGCTCGTCTTCGTATGGGTCTTCAATGCCCCGGACTTCTTCTTCATAGCTGAAACGAAGGTCATATAGGGGTTGGTAAACGATAGCGGCAGCAGGGATATAATCCCGACCCCAGTTGAACCCTGCTCCAACAGCATAATCATCATAGTAATTTATTTTTTCAAAATAGGTATTGTCGGCAACAAAGTCCTGTCCGTAGCCATGAGCGGGGAAGGACCGCGATTCCATAAATACCAGGGCTTGACCACTAAAGCTGAAACTAAACCGGGCTGTTTCGGAAAGCAATGCAGGGTTCTTTGACAGAGATAATACGTTGTTACCACATGCAAATCCCGAGGTCCCCATACCCAGGCTTCGCGCATCAAGGGTGAATATTTTATCGCCATAGAAGGTCTTATCCAGAAACGAGTATGGATGTAAAACGGTACTGCAAAAGGTCAAAAGTAGCAGGAAAATTATCGGGTTGTTTTTTTTCATTTTAATCACTTACCACCAAAAGTAGTCTATTTGTAATCTGAACGATTCAGTTGATCGTTGTATTTTATTTATTTCATAGTCAAGTTCTTCCGGCTGGTTGGTATATCCGCGGAGGTCCGGATCGCTTATTGGATATTCATAATCCCAGGAATACTTTGCCCTGACTACCAGGTTCTTTGAAATGTTATCCTTAAACGCGATCCAGTAGCGGAAAGCATCATTTTCTTCGGTTTCCAGGATCACGAATTCCCCCTCTTCAAAATTCCACAGGAAACCTTTGTAGAACATCCCGGCAATCGTAGCCCTTAGATTATCATTGAAGTTATGGGTAATTTCCACTCCCAGGGCTTCACCGGGGGATACAACGTCCCCACTGATGGGTTTGCTCCCATCGGCTTCAATGTCGAAAGAAAATCGCGGTTTAGGTGGGAAGTAGGTATTATTAAGTGAATACAGCATATTGATCTCATCATAGCGGGACAACCGGAAGGATGCTGAAAACCGGGTTTCCAGATTGGTGAACCGGTCATCGGTGATAATATTATCCCCATTGCGGTTTTGCCATTTCTGCCGAAGGTTAAAACGGATCCCATGCAGGGGCTGATAAGATAGCTTCATTACCAGCCTATCGTAATTGGCATTATCGGCCTTACGGTACCATGTATCATATTCCATTCCCAGGGTTATCTTGCTGGAGAGCCGGTACCAGGTATTAAGATAAAATCCCTCTTCCGATTGGGGTTGCGCCGAATTTATAAATACATATCCGTATAATGGGTTGTCCAGATAATAGGGCTTTGAAAAAATAGTGCCTTTATAACGCTCGTAATTTGAAAACGAACGGCAATAGGGATTATCGTATGCAAGATCATAGTTGCGGTAAAGCACCAGCAGGTTTAGTTTGTTTAAATGTGTTAGCAAGCTCAATACCATAGCTTTAGGTTCATCCCCTATTTTGAATAAATTACCATCATCATTCAGTTCACCATACTCGCCCTGAACGGAAAATATATCATGTATGAACTGGAAATGAAAACCGGAGACTGCTCGGTGCCGGCCGCCGGAGGGTGAAAGCCGAAGGTATTCGTTATCTACAAGGGTACCCCGCTCCTGGAATGTTTCAGTATCGGTGTAAGAATAGATATCCGGGTAATACCGGCGGTCGTAATTCAGCCGCAGGTAGGTAAGGCCAACGCTGAGATGATTCAGAGGCCGAAATTCCAAATTGGTTCCAAGTACTTCCTCATTAAGTACATCTTGAATGGGAAGCAACCCAGCTTCTTCAAGCACTTGGTTGTTGATCAGGTTGCCGGTGTTTATATATGAGGAGAAAAAATTATCCTGGTTGGTTCCGGTTGAATCAGGTCTTAGTACAGCATCCTTTTTGTCCTTTGAATAAAAGGTCAGCAAACTGAATTTATCATATAACCGGGCTTGAAGGGCCATCCCTTTGAACTGGTATTGAGATGTGGTCGAAAGATCCCCCATCAGCCCTACAAAGCGTTGATTGTTATAAAACCCGCTTTTTCTCGGTTTGAAAGCATCAGTGTTTTCAAGGACCACTCCCTGTCCCAAAGAGATGTAGTAATTGCCTAAAATGAGTTTATCTAATAGGATAGGACCGTAACTTAGGTCGCTGACTCCCAGGAAGAATTTTGAGGTAGGATAATCAAAGGGATTATAGTAATGATTCCCTTCGATTTCACCCCCGTAAGGACGGTAGGCCAGTAATCCACCTTCAAAATTGCGGTAGCCTATCTTTAATTTATGGGATAGCTGGGGGATGGGTTGGCTGAAATTCAGCCGGTTGTACCAGGAATCATAGATGGAATCATCCTCGCTGAAATTCTCAGTAAAGAGGGAATTTTCCTCTTCATCGTAGGGGGAATTGGTCAATCTGGACTGGTAGTGAAGCTTTAGATTCGGGGCGGACTGGGCTACCTGGTAGCTTACCAGATCACGGGCATTAGCATAGCCGTAGCCAGTAATTCCCGGAATCGACCGCAATTCCCTCTGATCATCGATGCTCCCCATATCCTCACGATATTTTAGAATCTTAAGGGCATCCTGAGGGGTCATCCCTGGGATGGTAAGCAATTCCTGCATAGAAGCTACATTAACATTAACCCGGGAAAGGGCAATGTCGATCCAAAGATCGGAAATGTTCTCATTTACTCCTTCCTCAAATATCCAATTCTCGATCTTATACTCGATATGATCTAAACGCTCATAGTCATCGTCGGCTTCAGGGGGATTTATAACGATTAATGGGCGTAAATCTATAAATTTTTCGGTATCTTCAAAATAGCTAATGTTCCTTAGATCGTAGATACTCTCCAGGGGCCCACCGTAAAGGATATAATGGTAAATAGCCTCTGCCTCCGTCTCTGAGATGGGCAGGTTCTTCAGTTCCTCCAGTGAAGCGCTGTTAATATCCAGTTTTTCCGCCAGGGCTGAATTGAAACATAGAAACAGACAAAGGCATATAAGAGCAACAATATTATAAAAGGTATTTTCCATTCTAT
>JAFGGQ010000134.1 GCA_016930435.1 bacterium | reverse complement strand
TACGATGTCAATAATTCTGGTACTAAGCATAGCATCCTCTGTATTGTAAAAAAAATAACCAATCCCCTATTTAAGTCAAGTTATTTATAACTTAATTTATTGTTCAATAATCTTAACGGAAACCAGTAATTATTTGGTTTTATGCATTTTTGAATAGTCTTTGAATAGCTCCTTTTCCTGGTCTGAAAGCTTGGAAGGGATCTTCACTTTCACTGTCACAAAAAGATCCCCCCTTTCTTTTTCGTTCTGGATACCCAAACCGGCCAGTTTGAACTTCGTGTCGGGCTGTGTTCCGGGAGGGATATTGAGTTGAACCTTCCTGCCTTCAAGAGTCTTGATCTTGATCTTACTCCCCAGCACCGCCTGGGTCAGGCCAATGGTAACAGATGTATAGAGATCATTGCCCCTTCTTTGAAATCGTTTATCGCCCTGTATTTCAATAATCAGGATGAGGTCGCTCCGGCGGCCGCCGGGGTAGAACTTCCCCTTACCCTTCAATTTCATCTTAGCCCCATTCTGTATCCCTTTGGGTATCTGGATTTCGATAGTATGGTATTCTTCTTTGAATCCTGTTCCGCTGCAAGCAGTACATGGATTTAGACCGATCTTTCCAGTTCCCATACAACGCTGGCAGGGCCTCTGTACCGCAAAAAACCCCTGCGATTGGGAGATCACTCCGGTTCCACCGCAATCGGGACAGGTGGTTGGGTGGCTATTTTTCTGCTGACCAGTACCGTTACAAACCGGACAAGCCTCTTCAAGTGGAACCTTGATGGATATCTTCCCCCCATTAAGTGCTATTTGAAGGGGTATCTGGACGCGTTGATAGATGTTTTGAAAGGCTGCTCTGCGCGGTTTCCGGGTGCGGGAGCGAGGTTTGCCAAAATCAAAAATAGAGCGAAAAACATCACCCATTCGGCCAAAATCACCGAATAGATCCTCCAGGTTAGTGAAATCAGCCCCTGAACCCTGATAAACCCTCTGCCTGCCAAAGCCCTCAAACTGGGCATATTGGCGCATCTTATCATATTTATCACGCTTTTGAGGATCGCTGAGAATTTCGTAAGCCTCGGAAATTTCCTTGAACTTCTCTTCCGCTACTTTGTCGTTAGGATGCCGGTCTGGATGATACTCCTTAGCCAGTTTCCGAAAGCTCTTCTTGATCTCATCCTGAGATGCCTTTTCACCCACACCCAATATCTTATAATAATCTTTCATTTTGTCCTGATATCTTGTGTTTCGCTCCGGATAAACTTAAAGGATTTACAAGATATAAAAATTGTCAACCTTGGCAATTTATAAATTCATATACTTCAAACTCTATCGGTATTTAATGCCCTGCCTGAAAGGGTAGGCATCCTGGAGATATGAAGAGAGTCTCTGGTATTTTTTGAATACTTCCAACCCTTACCTATCTCCAGGATGATTATGAAGACTTATATGATATATCAAGCTTGCTTTTATTCCACCACTTCGAAATCAGCATCCACTGCATCTGAATCGTCATTACCCTTATCATCTTCAGACGGAGGGGCTTCCCCCTGCTGGGGGCCGGGCTGTCCTCCTGCTGATGCCCCAGCCTGCTGGTAGAGCTGTTGCGCAACATCATGCATTATTTGAGTGAGAGTGTCCATCTCCGACTTGATCAGGCTGGTGTCCTCCCCTTTCAGGGCTTCTTTCAGCTTGTTTACTCCCTCTTCCACTTTTGAGCGTGTAGCGGCATCAATCTTATCCCCGTATTCCTTCAACTGCTTTTCGGTAGAATAAACCATATTATCGGCTTGATTTCGGGTTTGAACCTGTTCGGCTTTTTTCCGGTCCTCATCCGCATATTGCTCGCTGTCTTTGACCATCCTCTGTATCTCTTCCTCGTTCAAGCCGCTTGAAGATTCGATCCTAATGGATTGTTCTTTAGAAGTAGCTTTATCCTTGGCAGAGACATTAAGTATTCCGTTTGCATCGATATCGAATGATACCTCGATCTGCGGCATTCCCCTTGGGGCAGGTGGAATTCCGTCCAGGAAGAACCTTCCAAGGCTCTTGTTGTCCTTTGCCATAGGCCGCTCTCCCTGCAGCACATTGATCTCAACGCTTGTCTGGTTGTCCTGAGCAGTGCTGAAAACCTCTGTTTTTTTTGTTGGTATCGTGGTATTGCGTTCGATTAGTTTGGTGAAAACACCACGGAGGGTTTCAACTCCCAGGGAAAGGGGAGTAACATCCAGGAGCAGGACATCATGAACATCGCCAGCCAGAACGCCTCCCTGAATAGCTGCACCGAGTGCTACAACTTCATCAGGATTGACCCCCTTATGGGGTTCCCTGCCAAACAGCTCCTTTACCTTTTCCTGGACCTTGGGCATCCGAGTTTGGCCTCCTACCAGGATCACCTCGTCCACCTCTCCCGTGGCTAATTTAGCGTCGCTAAGGGCCTTTTTAACGGGTCCTACGGTCCTTTCAATGAGGTCTTCCACCAATTGTTCCAGCTTAGAGCGGGAAAGGGTTATATTCAGATGTTTGGGACCAGATGCGTCCGCGGTCACAAATGGAAGGTTAATCTCTGTCTGAAGTACACTGGAAAGCTCGCATTTAGCCTTTTCCGCGGCATCCTTCAGCCTTTGTATAGCCATGGCGTCCTTTGAAAGGTCTATCCCTTCCTGCTTCTTGAATTCATCTACAAGCCAGTCTATTACCCGTTTATCGAAATCATCCCCACCCAAGTGAGTATCTCCATTGGTGGATTTCACCTCGAATACCCCATCGCCCAGTTCCAATATGGATATATCAAAGGTTCCTCCACCGAGGTCGAATACGGCGACCTTGATGTTTTCCTTTTTATCCATTCCATAGGCGAGGGAGGCAGCAGTTGGTTCATTGATAATTCGCCGGACGTTCAATCCTGCTATTTTTCCAGCTTCCTTTGTAGCCTGACGCTGACTATCATTGAAGTATGCTGGTACGGTGATCACAGCATCAGTAACCGGTTCACCAAGGTAGTCTTCGGCAGTTTTTTTCATCTTCTGAAGGACAAGGGCTGAGATCTCCGGAGGGGAATATTCCTTGTCGCCAATTTTCACCCGTGCAACATTATTCTGGCCTTTTACCACCTTGAAAGGGACCTCTGATATTTCATTCTGGACTTCGTTGTACATGCGTCCCATGAACCTTTTAATTGAGTAGATAGTATTCTGCGAGTTCGTAATAGCCTGACGTTTAGCTGACAATCCTACCAATCTACCCCCGCTTTTCGGAAAAGCCACCACTGAGGGTGTAGTCCTGTGGCCTTCCTCGTTTATGATCACCTTGGGTTCATTTCCTTCCATAACAGCTACACAAGAATTGGTAGTTCCCAAGTCGATTCCAATAATTTTTCCCATTATTTTAACTCCTTATTGATAAAAAAAGGGCGCCTCCCGCTGGATAGCGGGAGACGCTCCGATATTCCTCGAGACCATTTATTCAACGGTCACCGGTATTTCTTTTGGTTTTGCCTTTTCCTCTTTAGGAAGAGTTACCTTCAAAACGCCGGACTTATAGCTTGCCTTAATCTTCTCAGTATCCATTCCCGAGGGGAGAGTAAAAGTCCTCCGAAATTCCCCATAGGTCCTTTCAACCCGGTGGTAATTGCGGTCTTTCTCTTCCTTTTCCAACTCCTTTTTGCCACTTATAGTAAGGACATTATTCGAGACGGAGATATTGATGTCCTCCTTTTGGATACCGGGTACTTCCACCTCGACATTGAGGGTATCCTCATTTTCATAGATATCCACCTCCGGCGCCCAGATCTTCTCCGCTCCTTTGTCTTCAAGGAAATCATCGAAGAATTTTTCGACTGACTGTGGCATATTCCAGAAGCTTGGTAAGGGTTTCCAGCGTACTAGTGCCATTTTAACCTCCTTTTTTTAAGTTAATTTCTTTTTCAACCTTATATACTGCAAACCCTGTGCCATTATTCCTAACGCTATGTATTACAAATATATACAGAATTCCAAGCCGTTTAAGTTCAGTTCCACCATCATAAATACGACAGTAAATGACAATTATTGACATGGGCGACACGTAAATAACCGGCTTATCCAAAAAGCGCCTATATGTGCCATATATTGACAGAAGGGATTACGGATGAGCGATACAAGTCTGATTATACTGGCGTGATTACTGAAAACCGCGAATATCCTCGAAGATATTGTCTTCCTCGGTTTCCTCTTCAGTTTGAGGTTCGGTGATCCTCATCTCATAGCGGTACCACTGGTCCCCTTCAAAGCCGTCCTCAGTCCAATCGAAAATGGTATTCTCAGCAGCCCTTACCAGTGCTTCATCAATTACCTGGTCTCCTGTCGGGGTAAGCAGTACCACATCTTCGACCTCACCGAAATAATTGATAAAAATCTTAAGTTGTACCCTTCTACCGGTAAGTTCCCGGGATTTTTTAAATTCCGGATAGATCAATCTACCGCGTTTTTTAGGATTAGGGGCTTTAGGCAATTTATCTCCCAGGGTATCCTCATCTGCAACCGTTTCCGTGTCCGCATCGGCGTATTCTTCCCGGGTTTCCTGCTGTATCGGGAGTTTATCCCTGTCCCGCAGGATATCCGGGGCCTTATCACCAAGTTTCACCAGGGCAAGGTCCTCGTATTCAGTATTGGGACATTGCTCAACCAGTTGCTGATAGCAGGCAGTAGCCTGTGTGGCATCCCTTAGGCAATTCTCATAAATATATGCCTTGGCGGTAATTGCCTTGGGAACAAACTGGCTCCCCGGAAACGAATCGATCACCAAATCATAGTATTTGAGTGCGGAATCCTCCCATTCGTAAGTAAATAGAAATTCTTCAGCCTTTACAAAGTAATATGCCACCGTTTGAACCCCCAGTGAATCAAGGGCAGTCCCCCGGGATTTGAAATAATCCACTGCTCCAAAAGCATAGTCAGTTTCCGGATAATTGCTTAAAAGCAGGGAGTAAACCGAATCCGCAGTCTTGCTGTCCTTCTTCATATTCTCGTATATCCAGCCTACCGAGTAAATGGCTTTAGGGGCCAGGCTATCTGAGCTATGGTTCTCGATTATATACTGAAAAGTGCTGATCGCTGAATCAACATGTTCAAGCTCCATAAGGTACATTTCTGCCACTTTGAACTGGGTAACCAACCGGGAAACGGATGTATCCACCAGTTCGGATTTATATTCTGCCAGTTTTTGCAGGCTTTCGCTCTTACTTAGGGCCAGTTCTTTAATGGAGCTGTTCCGCGGCGCTTCGCTTACCGCCAGATCAAACATCTCCTTTGCTTTATCGAAATCACCATATTTATTCTGGTACATCATACCCATCTTATAGTAAGCCCAGGCGGCTACTTCTGTTCGGGGATAATCATCGATGATATCCTCCCATATCTCACGTGCCTTGGCAGTATCATTTTCCAGGTAATAGACATCTCCCATTTGAAGAAGAACATCGCCCCAGGTTTCCCGATATTTCTCATCGGCGACCATACTCTGATAATGTGCCAGTGCTTCGTCCACTTTACCTACATTGTACAAGCATTCTCCGATCAGCAATTGAGCATTGAAGTAATCGTTAAAGTTGACCTTTGATTTCTCGATCTTTTGGAAAGCCACGATGGCTTCCTGGTATTGTCCCTCCAAATAATATATAGTTCCCAGGCGATAATACACGAAGGACACCCGGTCGCTTTCCGGATAATCCTGCAGAAATAACTTATAAGCAGCGACGGCTTTGCAGTAGTCTTTTTGCTGATACTGCAGCTCAGCCAGCATAAAAGCAGCCCTTTCCTTATAGCGGTCTTCTTTCTGAAGCTCAAGCAGGGTTTCATAAGCTGACACATACCGGCCCAGTTCCAGCTCGCAGAGCGCCCGGTAATAACGGGCATCGCCAAGATGCTCGCTTTCAGGGAAGGAAAGGGACAGCTCGTCGAACTTGCGTATCCCCCTCAGGTAATTGCCGGTCCAGTAATAGCACATTCCGATCAGGAAAAGGGCGTCATCGACATATTTGCTTTCCGGGTATAGTACCAGCACCTTGGAACCTTTTTCAATGGCTTTAGTATAGAGATTCTCTGCGTCCGGGGGTATAACATCACTTTCAGCATCTTTACGGATATCTTCAGCCAGACCGTAGTACTTTTTAGCCAGGAAAAAGGTATTATAATAAACACAGGATAGTCCCGTTAGGGATATTAACAGAATTATAAATATTGTTTTTTTCAATGATTCGCCTTACTCAAGCATCCTTCCCGAAGACGCGTTTAAACAGGAAATCTACATTTTGGAAGTAAACATCCAAATGGAAGATGGATTCTATTTCTTCGATAGAAAGGTATTTTCGAATTTCTCCGTCCTTGAAAATCTGCTCTTTAAAATCCTTATTTTCCATCCAGGAGGTCATTATTTTCCCCTGGATAAGGTTATAGGCTTTGTCCCGCGATAGTCCTGCCTGGGCCAGACGGAGCATAAGCCGTTGGGAGAAGACCAGTCCTTTGGTGCGGTCGATATTTTCCCTCATTTTTTCCGGATAGATCAGCAATCCGCCAAGTATTTTAGCAGCAATAGAGAGCATATAATCGAGGAGAATGGTTCCGTCGGGTATAATGATCCTTTCCACTGAGGAATGGGAGATATCCCTTTCATGCCAGAGTGCGATATTTTCGATTGCTGGCATAAGGTTAGAGCGGAGTACCCGGGCCAGTCCGCATAGCCGTTCGGAGAGGATCGGATTCCGTTTATGGGGCATAGCCGAGGAGCCTTTCTGGGTCGGGCTGAATGGTTCTTCCAGTTCCAGCACTTCTGTTCTCTGCAGGCTACGGACCTCCAGCGCTATCTTTTCGATTGTAGCAGCGATCAGGGCAAGAACAAAGAGGTATTCAGCATGCCGGTCACGGGCGATTACCTGATTGGTTATAGGGGCCGGGGACAAACCTAATTTCTTACATACAATCTCTTCTGCCTGGGGATTAACCTGTGCAAAATTACCTACTGCCCCGGATAATTTCCCGAAGGAGATAGTGTTGATCACATTTTTCAGTCGTGCCATGTTCCGGTTCATCTCATCATACCAGAGGGCCAGTTTCAGGCCAAAAGTAGTAGGTTCAGCGTGTACTCCGTGAGTGCGCCCGATAATAGGGGTATATCGGTGTTCCATTGCCAGATCCTTGATGATCTTGATCACCATTTTAAGGTCTTCCAGAAGTATCTTGCCGGCATCCCGCATCTGCAGAGCAAGGCTTGTGTCCATTATATCCGAAGAGGTCAAGCCCTTGTGAATATAACTGGAATGCTCCTTTACCGATTCATTTACAGATTCAATAAAAGCGATCATCTCATGCTGGGTTTTATCTTCCAATTCATCGATCCGGGCAACGTCAAAACTGGCATTCTTTTTTACTTCCTTCAATGCTGTTTTTGGCATCTCTCCCATCTCTGCCAGCGCTTCGCAAAACGCTAATTCTATATCCAGCCATTTCTGAAATTTATATTCCCGGCTCCAAATTTTAGCCATTTCTTCACGAGCATATCTGGGGATCATTAGCCCTCCTTACCAAACTGTCAAGATTATGATTAATTATTCTGTTTTTTTTCTTTTAATTCTAATTCAACTGTCTTTTCCTTATCACCGCGCAGTATTTTAAGCTTAATCACTTCGCCTACCTGGGCATCATACAATTCATAGATCAGGTCGTCCTCCTTCATTACCGGTTTGTCATCGATCCCTATTATAATGTCAGCCACTTCGATACCTGCCTCTTCAGCGGGGCTCCCTTTTTCCACTGCGCTCACGATGACTCCCTCAGTCTGCTCCAGGTTCAGGTAAGTGGCGATAAGGCGGTTGAGTTCCTGAACTGAAAGCCCGGTCCAGAACCTTCGGACCTCTCCATAGACCATGACTTCCTGGAGTATCCTTTTTACCTTGTTAATGGGGATAGCGAATCCCAGGCCAATGGAACCGCCGCTGGCGCTTACGATAAAGGTATTGACACCTATGACCTCTCCCCGGGCGTTAACCAACGGGCCACCGCTGTTCCCGGGATTTATGGCTGCATCCGTCTGGATCATATCCCTGTACACCTTGACATCCTGACTCTCAAAATTCCGGTTCAGGGCGCTGATTACGCCAACGGTCACGGTGGGTTGAGAATCCCTGATTATATAGCCGAATGGATTTCCAAGTGCGATAGCCCACTCCCCGATGATAAGATCATCGGAATCCCCGATGTTTATAAAAGGGAGATCCTGGGCATCAACCTTAAGGATAGCCAGGTCGGCAAGCTGGCCGGAGCCAATAAAATCCGCTTCAAATTCCCGGCCGTCCGGAAGGTTCACCTTTATCTCCGTGGCATTTTCCACAACATGATAATTAGTTACAATATAGCCCTGGGGGTTAACGATGAATCCGGAGCCCATGCTTTGGACTAACTGACGGTACTGACGCCGATACTCGGGATAGAAAAATTCCCATAGGGGGTCATTGAAAAAACCATAGGGCTGGGCGTTATAAACCCTTACCTGTGTTACGCTTATGGAGACCGTTGCAGGGGCAACTTTTTCCACCGATTGAACGATGGCATTACGCCTGGTTTCGGTGATCTCAGACGATAAATCGAAAACATTTTCCTCCTCTTCACCCGATCCATCCCGGGAAGAGGAAAATATTTCATTACCAGTTACGGGGCCTGGATTATTATAACGGTGGTAGGTTACCCAACCACCAACAAAAGCCATAATAACCAGCCAAACTACTAGCGCCCATTTTATATATCTTGCCATAGCGAAATAATTGATAACGGTCTTCTCAATGCTGTAAGAATAATCCATATAAATTATCTAAATGCTCTTAGAAATGGTTATAACCAACCCGGGGCTGAAATGCAAAACGAAACTCAACCATCCGGTTCGGGGTAGTTCCCGAGCTCCCGCTGATTACTACCTTTACAAAGTGATTATTAGGAGTTTTAACTACGAATACTTCACCGGATAATCCAATGGTTTCAAAATAATTAGCATTCCAGCCGGAATCCAGCGTTTGGTTGTATTCCAGCCAATTCCCGGAACCTAATTTTTTAATCTGTGTAATCCTTTCTTCCCAGTATTCCGGGTGGTCGGTATCTACTATATGCGGGCTTTTGAATGCCAGGTTACCAGAACCATCCGTCCCCAGAAACAGGTCGATACTATCGGAATAAATATGGTTCATAGAGAGGCGGTGTTGGCCTTCAAAATAATATGCGCTCGGGTCGGGAGAGTCAAATTCATACAGTGTATCCATACCGAAAACTATCGGGGAGGTCTGGACTTCATTAGAAGGATCCCCAAGTGTATAGGCATCGTAGGTTCCAAAAGCAGAGCGGATATGAAAATAGTATTTTGTCCCCTGCTCCAGGGAATCGACCCGGATCTCGCTGGCGGTTACCGGATCGGAATTATAGGGCTCCGGAAGTGTATCCACCGCATATCCCAATAAGGATACATTAGCCATGAACACGAAATAACCTAAAAAATCGCTTTCCGAGTAAGCCTCGCAGTGATCCCAGCTCAATCCCACACTGTCATCATAAGTGATATAATCAAGATTTCGCGGATTAGTATCAAGGGGTTCTTCAGCTTCCTCACTGCAGCCAAACAGAATAAGCATTCCCAGAAGCAATGCTAATAGAAAAGCTTTGTAGTTCATCTTCACCTCCCCTGGTGAGTTAGTAGTATAAAATTTGATTATTATATTATATAAAAAAAAATAAAAATCAATACAAAAATGAAAAATAAAAAAACCCTCGCCATGATCTTCATGACGAGGGTTAAATCAGAAAACCAGAGGGTGGATTTAGTTATCTCCCAACCTGCGGTATCCGGGAACGGTTTGGAATGCGTATTTAAAGGTAATATTATGATTAACAGCATCGTATCCGGAGATCTGAAGCTTCACGTAATAAGCATCCTGTACCCAGAACAGGTAAGTGCCTCCATCTACGATATCCTCATAATCACCGTATCCGCTTACATCTGCTATTTTCAAATTATCATAACCAGTAGCGGCTAATTTCATTCCCGTAGTATTGGGATTCGACCAGGATGTTCTGCTGGGACTGGCAATATCGAAATCCGCATCGATGTAGAAATCAATATGAGCCTGGTTTGCTTCACTGGCGCTGTAAGTTGTTCCGCTGCCATCATCGTTCCAGCCAAAAGCGCTGGGATGAGTGGGACTGGGATCACTGATCCAGTAAACCGGCCCCTGGCTCATAAATGCCACAACATCGGTAGAAACCGCTGAGGACTTATCGCTTTCCTCATCATCATCTGAAACTGCAGAAACACGGTAGTCACCAAGCGTTGTGGGGGTTAATTCCATCGCGGTAGCTGGGGCATCAACACTATCTATAAGTACATTATCAAAATAGACCAAATATTTTGCAGCGGTCCCTTCCAGGGGGGCATCCCAATCCAATTCAATAGAAAGGCTATCATTGCCTGCTACACTAACCGATAAGTTGCGGGGAGTCCCGATGGCTTCGGTAGTTTCCTCCTCACAACCTACGAACAGGCTCAGAGCCAGGATAAGGATCCCTAACAGGAATAACCATTTTTTCATGATTCCATCTCCTCTCTGTTTTTATATTACAAATACTACTTTACGATTTTCTTTACTTTTCCCGTGGACTCTTCTTTAGTAGTTTTTCCAGCCTCTTTGACTTCCTCTTTAACTTCTTCTTTAATCTTCTCTATTGTTTCTTCGCCCTCGGTAACTGCCTCTTCGACAGCAGTTTCCATTTCGGCTTTCATGGTAGCGATCTGCTCTATCAGCTCAGCATTTTCCTTCTGCAACCTTTCAATTTCCATTTTCAGAGCTTCTACTTCGCCTCCGGGAACCTGACATGATAAGAAAACAACACCACTTACCACTAATAATACAAGAATCAAACTCACCCTTTTCATAATTACCTCCTTATAGATTAGGGTATTTCTTTTTACCTACTTAGTTAAAACATTTTTTAGAATTACTCTCTAAAAGATATTTGGAAATACAATTTATTATTATTTTTAAAAAAAGTCAATAAAAAAATTTTAATTACAAGTAATAATGTTCAGATAAGGTAATTACCTTTTTCAATAATGACCTGGCCATCCAGCTCAAGCGTAGGATTGAGAATGACTCCATCCAAATGGACATTGACCTTTACATTTCCTCCCATGGATGCGTTATCACCAAAGGCCAGATGTATCGTTCCATATACCTTCTCGTCTTCCAGGACGCTTCCGCAAACCTGCGCTTTATAATTTGTGCCTATACCTAACTCTGCCAGGTTAAAGCCATTTGCGCCATGTTCATTAAGCATTTCCCTCAACATATCAGCCTGATGACAACCATAGAATTTTTGAGCAAATCCATTGAGAACATCCACCCTGATTGTATTTTCGGGTGGGAGTAATCCGATTCCTGCCATTGAAGCATCTATTACAATAATCCCTGTGGAGCCTCCTTCCAAAGGAGCAATGTAGGCTTCCCCTGCGGGGAGGTTGGAGAAATCTCCGGGATTGTGTACCAATCCGGTATCCGCAAGTCCTTCGCGTCCTTCCAAAGGAATCAGGATATCAGTGCCTTTAGCCGTTTTTACCCTTGCTTGTTTAGCCCGTGTCAACCGGGAAGCCAATTTTCGGGAAAGATCCGCTATCCGGCTATAATCGGCATTTAATGCACGGAGCATGCTCTCTTCCTGAATATCGGGCATAGTAGCGCAGCGAACACCGTGTTTGCATGCTTCCCGCCGGGCTTCGGTATGACTAAGGGATTTTGAAGTAGGAGCCAAAATGTAATCCACGTTCTTCATCAGGGCAGCCACAGCACCGGGAGGCTCGCTGCCATGTGTAAGCCGCGGTGATATTTCTACCAGAAACGCCTCCCGGGATACCATCCGGGCAATCTCAAATAATACGTACCCGATCTTGCGCTTGGGCTCATCGGTGATTATTAAACCTACTTCCTGCGGACCCGCTTTCAGGCAATCATTAAGGACTACCCGGGCTGCTTTTCGGAGTTCTTCGGATGGCTCATCAACAAAATAACCACCATGCTCTACCATAATATCATCTCCTTTTTTCTATTTAGATTATAAAAGGAACCGGTATAAATGTCATTACGAAAATAAGTACAGCTACTATACCAAGAATTTTTCTTCTAATCCCCAGCGGAGTATAAGGGTCAACCGGAGGTGGATGGTTCAGTTTCAGAAAAAAGAGCAGGATAAACCCCCATAGTATCCAGCCCAGCCAGAGCAAGCCCATCAAAACCAGGATGATGAAGACGATGCGGGATATGTACAGATATTTTTCTCCGAATATAGCATAGGATATATGGCCTCCATCAAGTTGGCCTACTGGCAGCAGATTGATTGCGGTAACCCAGAGGCCGATCCAGGCAGCGAAAGCTACCGGATGAAGCATCAATTCATAGCCTTCCGGGATCCTTCCGAAGACCGCCCTGGAGGCAAGTGTCAGTATCAGGGAATCACCGAGCCGGAGAACTCCATCGATCGCCGGACCGGACACTTCGATCCTGGAGATTGACAGCCCGAAAAAGAGTAAAGGTATCGCAAGTAAAAATCCGGTAGCGGGACCGGCAAAGCCGATATCGAAGAGGGCCTTTCTATTGTAGATGGGTGACTTTATCTTGATCAGCGCTCCGAAGGTTCCGATCAGGAAGAATGGTGGGGGTGGCGCTGGAATAAAATAGGGCAAAGTCGCTTCTACCCGGTGATAGCGCGAAGCCAAAAAGTGCCCTGTTTCATGAACCCCCAGGATAGAAAGCAGGGTTAAGGAAAAGGGAAGTCCGCTAAGGAAAAAATCAGGATTGATCCTGCTTTTTCCAGCAAGTACCGCACCCGCAATCGTAGTGGTGATCACCGTGATCACAAACAGAATCACATGTAGCTTGAGGTTCCTCTTCATAGCGGATTTTATATTAGAAACGATATGCCATAGTAAGTATAATATTGGTTAATTCGTATTTTTCGCTAAGGGATCGTTCTGAATTGCTGGTAGTGTATTTCCCCATTTCCCCTGCCAGATCAATGGTGAACAGGTCCGAAAGCAGAATGCCTATACCTCCGCTGAAGAAAGTACGCTCCTCATCGATAGTATTCCCTACATAGGGTAAGGGGTCGTAGCGGTATCCCCCCCGCAGTTTTATCGGGGTATAGGGTACTATGGCTTCTAATCCAACGCTGTATTTAAATATAGCCCTGTAGTCATTGGGTATGTACTTATTATCGGAAAGTGCCCAGCTTGGTTCCTTAAATTCCATCTGTGTCCAATCGATGTAACCGAGGTCAAAGCTGGTAGTGAAATAAGGGAGCATTAAAGCAGCTCCCACCGAAAACCGGAAGGGTAAAGATATTTTATATGTTTCGACTATTCCGAAATCGTCATAATATGCTTCTCCCCCATCGGAAAACAGGGTATCCGTCTTCTGGGTACCCTCCTCATCAATGGTAAAACCTGCAGGGAAAGTAATCACTCCGCCAAAGCTTAGCATTTTATGTGGATTGACGGTAAGGCCCAATCGGCCGCTGAATCCCGAATAGAGATATTTATAATTATCCTCAAAGATAATCTTGTTAATACTATCATTATCGGGCAGGTAGTTTTCATAGTCCCAGGAATAATTATTGCTTCCGCCCCAGAACTCCATGTTCAGTCCCACGGACATTATTGGCGATATCTGGATGCCGGAGCCCAGGCACAGGGTATAGAGTCCACCCGACTTTCGTTCCAAACCGCGGTCACCTTCTGTAGGGTGTTTGAATGCAAAGATACGGTCAAAATTTTGGAGCCGGTTAAAACCCAACCCGAATGAAACCCCTCCCCTTGAGGTTGGCAATGGCAGAACCAGTCCCAGTGAATTCAACCGGGCGTGGCTGGCCTTCTCATCGCTAATTTTATCATAGAAGGACGATTCATTTTTGAGCAGGTTATAGGTAATCCCCCCGGAGAGCTCTATTCTTTTGATATAGGCCAATTGAGCGGGGTTCCAGAATACCGCGCTATAGTCGTTAGCCAGACAGATCTGGGCGCCTCCCATTCCCATGGCACGAGCTCCCACTCCGGTGAAACCATCAGCGATGTCGATCTCCTGAACATGGCCTTCGAATCCTGATAAAACCTGACCGGTAGCCAGTACGGGTGCCAGTATTGCCCATAAGATAAGAATGAAATTGTATTTCATAGCTACTCCTCAATTAATTAAAATTATTCGAGACCCCGACGCTCAGGCTTGCGCTGGGTATCCTCCTTATCCTCGTCCTCATCACTGTCGGATGACGGCGTACTCCTGCGAATGGTCTCCTCATCCTCCTCATCAGTGCCGGAACCCCCCATCATTGAATCAATGAACGTTCCAAATCCCCTTCTTTGCTGGTAATGTTCCCGTTTTTCCTGAGTCGCCTGAGGATCATCCTCATCATAATACTTCTCCCAGTACCACCATTGGTCCCACCAATACGGATAATCGTAGTAGTAATTCCAGCGATAAGCCCATGGACTTGGATAATAATGGTAGTGATAATGGTAATTATCATAATAGTCGTAATATCCCTCCTGGCTAAAATCAGGGGTTTGAAATTTAACAACTGTATAACACCCCATGTTCAAAAGCACCAGGATTAAAGGGATCAATAAATAATACCTTCTCATCATATACTCCTTAGAATGAATTATAAATATTTAGCCTTAATCCCCTCCTAAAGGTAGTGGAAGTAGCATTGTTGACAAGCAAGTCCTGGAAAAGCACCTCCAGCTCAAACGACCTGGAAACAGCCCAGCAAAAGGAGAAATTAAGGTAACCCTTTCCCTCCCCAAAAACCTGATCCCCTTTTTTATTATCATTAATAGCCAGATTATATTCCAGATTTACGGAAATAGCTTGTCCAAATTCTTTATCGAAGCCTAAGAATCCGGAGGGGTTCTTGTTGCCGTCTTTGGTCTCGAAACTGTAGTTCAATCCACCATGAATACCGATGTTACCGCCGATGGTCTTGAAATTTTTACTACTTACCAGATATATCCCTGGGGATTTGAAAAGATATCTTTTGTATTCATCCCAGAATCCGGCTTTGCCCTGTGAATTAAAACCTATGGCCATTGCCGGGAAGGTCAAAGATTCTTCAATAAAGCGGAGGCGGGTATTAATTTCCAGGTGAGGGTTCAAATTTACGTCGCCTTCACCAAGTATATTTTCGCCTCCATAGGAAAATCCTATCTGGAATCTACCCAGCAGCCCGATCATAGCTTCCGCCTGCAGGCCGTCGCTTGGGAATAACTCCAGCCCTACAGCGTACTGACCGTGTGACAGTATTCCGGCTGTGGGCATTGACACTATCTCGCGGGGCTGGTAGTACTTCCCCCAGGCTTTCAGCAGGGGGCCCATAAAGAACACTACCAAAAGCGGAAGGATAATTACTAATTTCTTTTTTTTATCTGACATCTATGAACCTCCTGTTAATAAAAGGCAAATAATATGCCAATAATAGACTTTAAGGAAAGTATATAAAACAAAGGCTTCTTAGCAAGTTCATTAATATGATAATTTCAAAAATATGAACAAAAAAGTTAAAGTACGCACAAAATCAGTGCAAATAATCAGCTAAACAGTTTCATTGCTTTTCGGACCCGGGTCATTGTTTCTTCGGCAACAGCGCAGGCTTTTTCCGCTCCCGCTTTCAGAATCTTATTTAATTGGGCTTTATCGGCTAGAAGCTCTTCCCTCTTTTTGCGAAACTCCATAAAATGGTTTGTAATAATCTCAGCGATCAGTTTTTTACATTTTACACAGCCCCAGTTCTCGCTTCCGGATCGGCAGGGCTCATATATATCCTGAAAAGCGGGATTATAGATTTGGTGCAGCAGAAAGACCGGGCATTCTTCCGGGTGGCCGGGATCGTTTTTGTGGATTTTCAGTGGGTCGGTGAACATCGACCGCAGTTTCTGTGTCTTGATCTCTGGGGTATCTCCCATACAGATATGATTACCGTAGGATTTACTCATCTTGCGGCCATCGGTTCCGGGTATCATGGCAAATTTAGTGAACAGAGCCTGGGGTTCGGGAAGCGTATCACCATAGAGGAAATTAAACCTACGGGCGATCTCCCTTGTGATCTCGATATGTGGCGACTGGTCTTTTCCTACCGGGACAACTTCCGCCCTATAGACCAGTATATCGGCGGCCTGCAGAACCGGATAACCCAAAAATCCGTAATTATCCAGGCCAAGCGCTTCACCCTTCTCCTTATATGTAGGAACCCTGTACAACCATCCCAACGGGGTGATCATGGAAAGCAACAGGTGTAATTCGGCATGCTGTTTGACCGAGGATTGCACAAATATAGTGGTTTTTTCCGGGTCCAGACCAGCGGCGATGTAATCAGCCGCAAGATCGTAAACCTTGTTTATCAGATCACTTGTATCTTCAGCCTCGCTGGTCAGGGAATGCCAATCCACAATACAACAGAACATTTCGTACTTACCCGAATTTTGCAGTTCCACCCAGTTTTTCAGGGCTCCTTCATAATTTCCCAAATGCAGCATCCCGGTTGGCTGCATTCCGCTTAACAATCTTATCCCCATATTGCTCCTTTTCACACAATTTTATTTGATCTAAAATACAAGTAAATTGCTTTATAGTCAACTTTAAAATAATGCAAATATCTTCCGTTATCAATGAAGCGATAAAGCGGGTTTAAAACAAAAACGGGAAAAATCCTCTACCTTATATTGGCCCTTTAACAAATCATACAAATTAACTTCTCTGGTAACATGAGATTGGATTGTGCGAATAGTATTTTCTAAAAATTCTGGATCAACCCCTAAAGCGGCATTAGTCAAGATCAAAGTGTTCGTCGAAATTCTTTATTCTCGGTTAGTTACACCAGAAAGTGATAGTCAATCGAACATAAGCAGGCCAATTAAAATAATCTATTTCATGTAATTCTCCATACCTCGTTTGAGAATCTTCTATTTCGAAATCGCCCTCGTCCGTTTCGTAGAATTTCAATTCATAACCGGCAGAATTTGAGCCGGGGTACCAGAAATACAATGGCACATCACTATTGGTGGCGACCTTTTTATATGTAACGTAACCTTCCTCTACTTCCGATTCCCGGGTATGTTCCGCGAAAACAGAAGTCAGGTCCTGACCGTTTGAAGACAGGCTCAGATTTATATTAATGGTATTTTCACCGCCCCATCTATCGGTGAGGATTCCGTTTGCGCTTGCATTATTTCCCGACCAATTTAATGGGAGGCAG
This sequence comes from bacterium, assembly GCA_016930435.1. Classification (GTDB taxonomy): domain Bacteria; phylum UBP14; class UBA6098; order JAFGQG01; family JAFGQG01; genus JAFGGQ01. The sequence continues at coordinate 2,227 of JAFGGQ010000134.1, read as the reverse complement.
GTCCAACTACTGACGGCGTTTTCCACTCGGGACTCAAGGGTAAATCCGTTACCGCTGTATCCGTTGGTATATACGTATGATCCGGATACACTAATAGAGATATAATCGGTTGTCCGCAGGAAATCGAACATGTTCGCGCCGGTCATGAAGAGCTCGCCCAATTCTATAATCTCGGTTGTCGGGGTATCCCAATCAATATCAAGAGGGTGGTCTGTGGAGTCGTTTCCGAAGAAAATTCTGAGTGTAGTATTACCTGGAAAGACATCGTACAGTAAGAATTCGCCGTTCTCATCGGTTGTCCTGATGAGATTTCGATATGCCCTTCCGCCGGCATAGGCTATCTGTACGACATTTGCGTTCTCAAGTGGTGCGCTGGTACCTCCGCCGTCGTCGGTCATTACAGTTCCGGTTGCCCAATACCGCCATCCTATCCTCTGGGCTATAACCGGTAACATATCCTCTTTGCCCTCCGCTGTGAGGTACTCTTCGATATGTGTGCGAAGCTGGTTGATATCCGTTGCCCCCCGGGCGATAATGCCCCAAATATCCTGGAATGATGCGCCAACTACCGGAATGCTGTCTAATCCCGGCGAGGTGAGTTTTGGTATCGTCTCTCTGGTTCTGTGGAGATTCGCCAGGAGGAAACACGCAAACCCCTCGATGCTCGGAAAGTCGATGGAATAGGGTTCTCCAAGCCTGGTCAGAACCATAAGATTCAAGGTGGGATCGACATCGCGCCCTATAGTTCCAGTGAGAAAATACTCAGCGAAGAAGGCATAGTCCTCGACTATGATGCTTCTTCCTGCGTTAAGATCCCCCGGCCCGTGTAATTCGGATGGCGCCTGAGCTTCGAGTATAACGTAAATATCATCTCCAACGATCACGTGGTTCATGTAATGGCCAACCTCATGAGCTATGACATCATCAATGAACCCGGCAGAAGTGAAGGGGGTTATGGAGATCATCGGCCAGGCGCGCGGGAAATAACTCGATATATAGTAAAAGCCCTTGTAGTAATTGCCACTGGAGTAGAATGCCGGGGCGAGTCTGCCGGCGACTTCCGTACGGGCAGCCGTTTGAATCGACGGAGGTAGGGAATCCAAAATTATATTGATAAAATCACTCGCCTGAGAGTGTGAGGCGCGGATAGTATCGGCCCTTGAACTCCCGTTCGGAATTCTCGCTATCTGATGATGTGTGAAACCGCGATGGGGACTACTCATCATGGTCTTCCGGGCGGTGAAGGGCATAATAAGATGGAAAACAATATTGTTATCTATGGTATCGACAGCGGGAAGGCAGTGCCATCGTTCATCCCCTGAAATACTATCGTCAAAAGAGCCGTTTGAACTGCCGAATCCATGAAGGTAAACAAAGGCATCATCATTCCGGGGAAGCATTAGCTTCAGGGGATCACCGGACTCGTAGCTTATCCAGAACATATCTCCTTCAAGCGGCGGAATTGGGCCGGAGGTTATAACTGCTACCTCGAGCTCGCCGTTCGCGCCCTCAGGGAAAATAAAAGTCCCGCCGGTTATGCTGTCATCAACCTCTAAACCCAATCCCCCGGATACAAAATAGGTCGTTATCGCTCCGATCTCCCAGTTTATCCCGTCGGAGGGGTCAGGCTCGGCGTCCTTTTCTGTACATCCGGAAAAAACCAGAAGCATAAATCCGAATAACGCTATGATATTAAAACTGTTAATTTTCAAGAATACTCCTCTTTTAATGTAAATTGTCAAGTTATAATTTCAGCAATGTAATAAACTCCATTTTTAATTGGGTTCCATGATGGTTCTCCATCAATGCATCCTTATTTCTCAATAGAAACATTATTTTCGCTGGTAAGCTGTTTGACATCCCTCAATAAGAAATAGTTCAAGGCTGTACGAATTCCTATTATACAAGCTAATTGTCCTATATCATTCCATGTAGGAGCGATAATTGTCTTTAAGATGCTTGCGCCAATCAGAAAAGCCAGTCCTAATGAAAACGAATGCCCTATTTCCAGACGGCTTTCAGTTATAGCTTTAAGGGATTTCTTTTTCAATACTATTTCTTTAATATAGATAGTCAGTGCTTTGATAACACCGATTAGAATAACTAACATTGCCAGCAGTTGACAGAAATTTACGGTTATGGTATTTATAAAGCTTATTACAGAACTGAACATGTTTTTCTCCTTGAAATACCTAAATCGCTTATAGCTTTTCTACTAATAATTCTT
>JAFGGQ010000133.1 GCA_016930435.1 bacterium | reverse complement strand
TGAATGAATTCTATAATAAATATGTAGGTTGATGTTATGGAAATAAGATGAATGATAAACTCACTAAATTTTACAAGAATAATCATCACTCAACAATACAGGAGATGCAACCATCCATTCATCCAGTGGCCGTTATGGTAAATTTCAAATAATACCATGCAACTAAATTGCATATGAACCTTAAAAAAAAAAGGAGGTTTTTAATATGCCAAGAGGAGATGGAACCGGGCCCAGGGGCGGAGGACCGGGAACCGGAAGAAGAGGTGGACAGTTCACGGGAGGTTCACGAGGGGGAGTTGGCCAGGGCAGAGGGCAGGGAAGTGGATCGGGGGGAATGTTCAATCCCGGTGGATTTTTCCGCCGGAATAACGAGGTTACAAATGCTGCCCCACAGGGGACCATAAAGAAAGCGGTCATTGATGATAATTTGTGCATCGGTTGCGCAGTATGCATACGGGTCTGCCCCTTTTATGCAATCGAGGCCGGGGAAAAAATACGGGTAGATAATGACAAGTGTACGGGCTGCGGTAACTGCGTTTCGGCTTGTCCGGTAGGGGCTATTAAATTGCAGTAAAGTCATAAGAAGGAGTTAATTTACAAAAGTAACCTGAATTATTGTTTTCGATAGAATGTCCGGAGAATAAGATGTATATCCCGGGCGGTTTTGACATTAATCCCTTTGACTTCGCATAAATCCTCTTTGGTTGCCAGGAAAATCCTTGACAAAGTACCAAAATGGGTTAGAAGACGATGTGACAGCGTTCTGCCTATATGGGGAAAACCCTGCAGAATAAATAATTGCTGGCTTTTGATATTCTTGGGTTTGTAACCATCTCTTTTGACTATCCCCGTATGGCGTTTCTCCCAGTGTTTACGGATCTTTGTCAGTCGCAGGAAAGTATCCTCGACGTCTTTTGTGAACATCACGGGTGTCCTGAGGCAGATTTCGATATCGATTAAAGCCCCCTCAACCGCTTCGGTTCTGATATCATAGTCCGTATTAAATGGGTTCCCCTCGATTATCAGACAGGTATAATCGCTATTTTTTATCAGGTTTATGACTTGTTTAAATAGCCTGCCGTTAATGAGGGAGATGACAAAATCTTCAGCGGTTTTCCGTTCAATGGCAACCCGATCATCAATAATATAATCAGCGAATTTCAGCCTTTCGATTTTATGTGGGATTCTGTTTTTCTCGAAAAGAGCGGTAATTCCGGATGGTTTTTCGCGATAATCGATCTTAATCATCTGATTTATGGTAGCTTTAACCCTATTGAACCCCATGGTCAAAGGATTGCTCTAATATTCTATGGGCATCCCGATTCTTCTGGTCGGTTATGGGGCTGCTGATGTACCTTATTCTTTTTGCCGGGATTCTTCGTGGATCTCTTTGGCTTTGTCCACCGCCTTTTCGCCGTAATCAAGGAGTTTATTTTTAGCCTCCTCATATCTACCCTTTAAATCTTCTGGGACCAGGGATATCACTGCCGAATTAAGATGCTGAACATAAGGCATTAGAACCGATTTACCCATGAAGGAGTTATCCTCGGATACTACCATAGTTAGCATGAAGATCAGCGCGCCGCAGAAGAGCAATCCCGCAATCACTGCAAGGGTGCCGCCTGCAAAGCGATTTATCCAATTAAGATGAACCTTCTTCATAGCCCTGGTGATTAACCAGCCCAGGATTGTTGCCACAACTATAACCCCCAGGAATACTACCAGAAAAGCCAATATCTCCGCGGCCTTTTCATTTTTTATAATATTGCCTGCAAATCGTGCACCGGGTAAATAAAGTTGAGTAGCAAGTATAAAGCCGATTATCACCCCTCCCAACGAAAAGAGTATCCGAACGATTCCCTTGACGACGCCCACTACAAAGGCGATCACCAGAATAACCAGGATAATGATATCCAGAGGGTTCATTTCCCTTTCACCTCCCCCTTTTAAAAGATTTAATTTATTTCAATTACTTGGCGTTTTTTTTCAGGTCCTTCCATGTCAGGATAAGATCGGTTGCTGCTTTTCGCTCGTCTAGGCGGCGTACGGGGGTATTGAACGGTGCATCGTGCAGTTTCTGGGGATTTGTTTCCGCTTCCCTGGCGATTTCGATTAAAACACGCGCGTAATCCTCGATGCTGTCCTTTGATTCGGTCTCGGTGGGTTCGATCATCAGCGCCTCGGAGACGATAAGCGGGAAGTAAATTGTCGGGGCGTGGTAACCGAAATCCAGCAGGCGCTTAGCGATGTCGAGGGTTTTAACTCCCTTGTTACGGTATCGCAATCCGGAGACCACGAACTCGTGCATGGGGGTACCCGGATAACCCAGGTCATAATATTCTTTGATCAGGGCATAGAGGTAATTGGCATTGAGCACGGCATCTTCTGATGTTTTTTTAAGGCCTTCGGCACCCAGCATACGTATATAAGTGTAAGCCTTGACCATTACGCCGAATGCTCCCCAGAAAGCTTGTATTTTCCCTATTGATTCGGGCCGGTCGTAATTTAAGGATAATTTTCCCTCCTTCTCTTCAATGACTGGTAAGGGGAGGTATGGTTTAAGATGGGCCTTCACTCCTACTGGCCCGGAACCGGGTCCGCCGCCGCCATGAGGGGTGGAAAAGGTCTTGTGAAGGTTAAAATGCACAACGTCGAAGCCCACGTCACCGGGCCGCACTATTCCCATGCAGGCATTCAAATTGGCGCCGTCCATATACATCTGTACTCCATACCGGTGAGCGAGCTCGGAAACCTTCAAAATATCTTTCTCAAATAAGCCCAGGGTATTGGGATTGGTGATCATAATAGCTGCCACTTCCGGATTCAGCGCTGTTTCCAGCCTGGCCAAATCAACCAATCCGCCTTCACCGGACTGGATCTGGATCGGTTCATAACCGGCGAAATTGATGCTGGCGGGATTGGTGCCGTGTGAGGAATCGGGTATCAGCACCTTTTTGCGGGGATTCCCGTTTTTGATATGGTGAGCCCGGATGATCAGCAATCCTGTCAGTTCACCATGTGCTCCGGCGGCGGGTTGAAGGGTTACCGCATCCATTCCCCCGATCTCGCAAAGGTACTGATCCAGTTCCCTCATTATCTGAAGGGCTCCCTGACTGCAGTCTGGGGGTGACAATGGATGCAGGCCTGAAAATCCATCCATCATAGCGATCTTCTCGTTGATCTTGGGATTATACTTCATTGTGCAGGAACCCAGGGGGTAGAAACCCTTGTCCACATGGTGATTTTTGGTGGACAGGTTCACAAAGTGACGCATTGCCTCCACCTCTGAAACTTCAGGCAAGCCGATTTCATTTTTACGGAGCAGATGCTCCTCAAGATAATCGGAGGGGTTCAGTGAGGGAACCTCGGAGTGGGGAAGGGTTGCTCCGGCCTTCCCCTTTTTGGATATTTCAAAGATCAGCTTTTCAGGCATCTTCTTTCCTTTCCGGTGAACGGTTGTTTATTAGTTCTAAATTTAAAGCAGGTGCACTGCCGTCCTTTTCCTGGCCGGGATAAAGGGTGATGTGTGGGAAGGGTATCTCGATTCCCTTCTGGTCGAAGGCCTTTTTGAGAAGGCGGTTATATTCACGGCCAACAATCCACTGCTTCAGGGGTTGGGTTTTGTATCTGGCCTTGATGATTATCGCCGAATCCGCAAATTTGTCCAGACCCAATACCTCCAGGGGCTCCAGGATGTACTCCCTGAAATTTTCGTCCTGTTGAAGGGCTTCACCAATCTCTTTCATTACCGCCATTACCTCGTCCACATCCTCCCGGTAAGCCACGCCTATGTTAAAGATATAGTAGGAGAAACCCTTGGTCAGGTTGGTGGAAACGCCGACTTCGCCGTGTGGAATTACATGAACGTGGCCCTCCAGATCCCTGAGTACCGTTCGCCGAATGTTCACCGATTCCACCAGGCCGGATTTCCCGGCGATGTTTACCACATCGCCTACCCTGATCTGGTCTTCAAGGAGGATAAAGAACCCGCCGAGTATATCCTTTACCAGGCTTTGGGCGCCGAATCCGATCGCAAGGCCCACTACCCCGGCAGCGGCCAGAAGTGGCCCAAGCTCTATCCCGAATTCACCCAGGATCATCATTCCGGCAATTAGCCATAATATCATTACAAGGGCGCTCCGGATAACCTTACTCAGGGTTGCTATCCTTTTATTACCCTCCTCGTCCTTGCTTATCTTTTCAGATAAAATACGGGTAACCCTCTTTTTGATAAACGAGATAACCTTCATCAGGATTAGGGTAATGATGATAATTACCAGTATTCTGAGCCCTGAAGTGAACGACCATACTAACACTTTATCCCAAAAATTTAACATTCAAACACCTCATATTATTTATTTCTTATTGAATTGCCTCGTGGAGGGCTTTTATAAATTCGTCCATCTCCTTTTTAGTTCGTTTTTCGGTAACCGCCAAAAGTAAGCCATTGGGGTATTGGTGAAGGTACTTTCCAAGCGGCAGACCGGGGATGAATCCTTTTCCAAGCATTTTCTGATAAAGTTTATCGATGTCCTGGTTTTCCGGGAGGGTGATCGCGAATTCCTTAAAAAATGGTGCTTGAAAGAGCATGTTGATACTGGGAATATTTAATAGTTCGCTGCTGAGATAGTGAGCTTTATCGAAGCATTGCCGGGCCATATCCCGAAACCCGGTTTCTCCCAGGAGACTAAGATAGACTGTGGCTGCAAGGGCGCAGAGTGCCTGGTTGGTACAGATATTGGAGGTTGCTTTTTCCCTTCGAATGTGCTGCTCCCGGGTCTGCAATGTCAATACAAAACCGCGTTTGCCTTCGACGTCGGCGGTAATACCGGAGAGCCTGCCCGGCAATTTACGGGTATATTTCCCTTGCGCGGCGTAGAAGCCAAGGTAGGGACCGCCGAAGTAAAGGGGATTGCCCAGTGATTGGGCTTCACCCACAACGATATCAGCGTTGTAATCACCCGGTGGGGCCAAGACACCAAGAGAGGTCGGATCGGCAGCCACGATATAGATAGCGCCGGCTTGATGAACAATATCCCCATATTGAAAGCCATCCTGAATTACCCCGCAAAAAGATGGATTCTGGATGATAAAACAAGCAATATCTTGTCCAAGAAGCTTTTCAAGCTCATCTTTGGATACCCGGCCGTTAACCGCCTTAACCGGTATCAGGGTTGCTCCGGTAGGGGCTGTATAGGTCGTCAGTACATCCAGATAAAGGGGATTAAGGCCCTCCCCGTAAAGGATCTTGCTGCGGTTTGTCTGGTTAAGTGCAAAGATTGCCGCTTCGGCAATAGCAGAACCGCCATCATACATAGATGCGTTGGCGACGTCCATATTGGTCAACTGGGCGACAAGCGACTGAAATTCAAAAATAGCCTGTAAGGTGCCCTGGCTTACCTCCGCCTGGTAGGGGGTATAGGCGGTATAGAATTCCGGCCGGGAAGTGATAACCGAAACCGCGGCCGGTATGAAATGATCATAACTACCAGCCCCCAGAAAGGAGATTATCTGCGAAGAGGGGCAATTAAAACCTGCCAGACGGGAACCCAATTTGAGCCCTTCATATTCGCATAAGGGCTCCGGTAAATTCAATTTCCCCTTTAACTGTAGCTCCCGGGGTATTGCCGAATCGATCAACTCCCGAATAGAACCGAATCCAATCTTCCGGAGCATCTCCTCCCGGTCGGCAGGGGTATTTGGCAAATAGTCCATTTAATTGTTCCTCCTGGTCTTATTCACCTACTAATTCTTTGTAATCAGCGGGTGAAAGAAGTTTGTCAACCTCAGAGGGGTTGCTGATTTCAATCTTAATGATCCAGCCTTCACCATAAGGGTCTTCATTCATGATACCCGGACTGGACTCCAGTTGAGTATTGACCTCGGTTATTTTGCCGGTCAGGGGTGAGAAAATGTCAGATACCGCTTTCACAGCTTCTATCGTACCAAAAGCCTTCATCTGCTCAACGGATTCTCCGACACCCGGTAATTCCACGAAAACCACGTCTCCCAGCTCCTGCTGGGCATAATCGGTGATCCCTATGATGGCTGTGCCCCCATCGGCCTTGACCCATTCATGTTCCTTGGTGTATTTCAGGTTGTCCGGAATTAACATTTTGCCTCCTTGGATTGTTTTAGTAGTTTTTTTGCCTTCTAAACCCTTAAACAGGGAAGCTTAAAGATATAATATGTTTAATATATGGTCAAGTTAAAAAAAAGCATTATGATTACCCTCAAAAAATTGCTTGCATTGATTCAGTTAAACATTATTTTTTTTTCAAAATAAGGTAAGGAAAAATGAAAAAAACAAGGTTTTTGTTATTAGCTGAAGTATTCATTATCATATTATTATTGAGTTGTCAAGGCAATCGAGGAGGTAAAGACCTAAAGAACAGTACAGGTATTCCGGAGTTTAATGGGGTGGATTTTTCAGGGCGGAAATATACGGAGCGTGATTTAAAGGGACACTTAACGGTGCTTTCGTTTATCAACAGTTGGTGCCGGCCATGCGCCCTGGAACTTGTTAGTTTAGAACAGCTTTACAGGAGTACGAGGGATAATGGGGGTAGTATAACAGTGCTTGCAGTAACCTATGAAGGCAAGGACGAGTTTGAAGCCCTTCTGGACACACTTGAACTGGGAATTCCGATAGTCCAGGTGGACTCCCTCATATTTTATCAATTTGGCATCCAGGGTATTCCCACCCGTATAATGATGGAGCAGGATCAAATTATCATAAGGGAGGAGGGGTATTCACCCCTGGGTGCTGCAGAGTTTCAGGAGCGGGTTTTTGAAAAGTTAGCAATTATACCAAAGCCCCGGGATAATTGATATAGGGGGCATTTAATACAGGGGTAATTTTGTAAAATAGGATATCGAAGTTTCAGTTATGGTATATTATGAGATAATTGTAGTAGGTGGAGGCCATGCAGGCATTGAAGCCGCGGCGGCTGCAGCCAGAATGGGGGTATCAACTTTACTGCTAACCTTTGACCGGGGGACTATAGGTCAGATGTCCTGTAATCCTGCTCTGGGGGGTATGGCCAAGAGTCAGGTTGTCCGTGAGGTAGATGCCCTGGGTGGATTGATGGGCTATGTGGGTGATCTGACCGCGCTGCAGTACCGAATTCTGAACAAGCGCAAGGGGCCGGCGGTACAGTCAACACGTTGCCAATCGGATAGAGCGGGTTATCAAAAGGTTATGCTTTTTCAATTGGAGAGTATTGAGAACCTCCGGATTCATGAGGGGGAGGTTACAGAGCTTGTTGTTGAGGGGGGAGTAGTACGTGGAGTAAGGACCGCGGCAGGGCTGGAATTGTCATGTTCAAAGGTGATCCTGACTGCGGGTACCTTTCTGAACGGGATGATGTATATGGGAGCGCAGAGCATTGAGGGTGGAAGACGGGGGGAACCGCCATCCAGAGGTTTAAGCGATTATATGGTGGGTTGCGGCATTCGGAAGGGGCGTTTCAAGACCGGAACACCGCCCCGGATTGATGGGAACTCAGTGAACTTCCGTTTAATTCAGGAGCAGCCGGGTGAGACCCAATATGTGCCCTTCTCGATACGCAGTGAAAAGAGGGATTTTGAACAGAAGAGTTGTTTTATAACATATACAAACGATATTACTCATCAGATTGTAAGGGACAACTTAAAATTATCGGCCCTTTACGGGGGTAAAATCACTGGAACCGGGGCCCGTTATTGCCCATCTATTGAGGACAAGGTGGTTAAATTTCCGGACCATCCACGGCATACGGTTTTCCTTGAACCGGAGGGCTGGGATACTGAAGAATACTATGTTAATGGGATATCAAACAGCCTGCCGCAAGATGTTCAGGAGAAAATGCTGCATTCCATCACCGGATTGGAGGAAGCGATAATGGTTAAGCCCGGATATGCTATCGAATATGATTACTTTGATCCCCGTCAGCTCAAGCTAACCCTGGAGACAAGGATGATCGAGGGGTTGTATCTGGCAGGGCAGATAAACGGAAGTTCCGGTTACGAGGAGGCCGCCGGGCAGGGTTTATTAGCTGGCGTTAATGCGGCATTAGCCATTGAGAAAAGAGAGCCATTTATACTGCATAGAGAAGAGGGTTATATCGGTGTGATGGTTGATGATCTCACATTAAGGGGGACGGACTATCCCTACCGGCTATTCACTTCCAGGGCGGAATACCGGCTTTTATTGCGTGAAGATAACGCGCCCCGGCGGATGCTTTATTATGCAAAGAGATATAAACTTCTGGGAAAAGAGGTAATTGATAGCCTTGAGTGCGAGATTAAAGTATTGGAGGAAATGAAGAGCCTTTTTAAAAAAGAGGCAATTCCGGATAAGTTGGCCCAAAAAGAGGGTATTAATCGGGGCACCCGTAAGTATGAATGGCTTAAAAAACCAGGATCCCGGATGGAAGTGCTACTGAGCGATGAAAAAGAAAATGTTTTGAACATTTCTGACAGGGTCAAAAGATGGTTAGAGATCGATATAAAATATGAGGGTTATATCAGGAACGAGGAGGAAGAGGTAAAAAAGCAGCAGAGGCTGGAAAGGGTAGGAATACCCACTGACCTGGATTATAACCTGGTATCGGGTTTATGCAACGAGGCCCGGGAGAAATTTTTAGCATACAGGCCCATTAACCTGGGTGAGGCAGCAAGGATACCCGGGGTAAGGCCGGTGGACATTACGACGCTGTGGGTTTGGCTGAACAAAGCAATGAATCCCTGAACGATAAATGTTTCATCTGAAACAATGAGCAAACTGATTGAAAATCAATTAGATACCCTGCAAAATGGATGCGCGCTACTGGGATTGCCCTTCACCCCGGATGCAAAGAGTAAATTTATGATTTACCTGAGCCTCCTGAGCGATTGGAATCAAAGGGTCAACCTTTTTTCCCGCAATGATCTTGAGCTGCTTGCCTCCCGGCATATACTGGAATCCCTGGCGCTGCTTACCCATATTAATGTAACCCTTAACTCCAGTTTGTGCGATATCGGTTCCGGAGCGGGTTTTCCGGGTATCCCTCTTAAGATCATAAGGCCCGACCTTCAACTCGTTCTTGTAGAACCCATCAGAAAAAAAAGCCTGTTCCTGGAAAAAGTCGCCAAAGAACTTAGGTTTTCCCACTTTTTATTATACCAGGAAAGGGCGGAGGATTTACCCCACATGGATTTTGCTCCCGTAAAATATGCTGTGCTTCGTGCAGTAGGAAAGATGAAATACATTCTTAAAATAGGCCTGCCCTGTCTGCAGCCCGGTGGCTTTATGATCACATTCAAGGGAAGGGATGAGCTTTTGGGACTTATAAACCAATTTAATAAAGGAAACTTCCCCGGTGCCATGCTCCATTATACCGGCCCCATTCTCCCCCCCTCATTATCATCCCGGGATACTGATATAGTTATTATCAGAAAGACCAATTGACCACGGCAACTTTTTTCATTTTGAGTTTATCTGAATAAGCGTAAACGCCGGGAATATCATGCCAAATGACCGTCAATAAAATCCAGTAGTTCTTCATCTGACCATACCAAATCGGCGCTGGTCGGGAGTGAATTCAAAAACAATCTGCCATAGGTCTTCAGGCTTAAGCGCTGGTCAAGTATCAGCAATACTCCACGATCGCTCTCGGACCGGATCAACCGTCCGATTCCCTGGCGGAATTTTATCACTGCTTCGGGTACCATAAATGTATTGAAGGGATTTTGGCCCTTCTCCAGGAGCCAATTGCAATAAGCCTCCACATAGGGGTCGGTGGGCACCGCAAATGGAAGTTTCAAAAGCACTAATACCTGAAGCGCCTCACCCGGTATATCCACACCCTCCCAAAAGCTCTCGGTGCCGAGCAGAACCGCATTCAGCCCCTCTTTGAACTGCCTGGTAATGGTGGATCTTGAGCCCGAAATGCCCTGGGCTAAAACCAGTATTCCCCGTTCTTCAAGTCCCTCCCTGATCTTCAGGTAAAGATGATTTAGCATGGCATAGGATGTGGAGAGCACAAGCATGCCCCCCCTCCGTCTTGCCAGCTTGCTGATCAATGCAGGAGCCTGTTCCATATACTTCCCGGAATCGGGTAAAGAAATATATTGGGGTAGTGCTACCCTGAGCTGCCGCCGGTAGTCGAACTGATCACCAAGGGTAACCTCCCTGACACGCTCCGGAAAACCCAGGTTCAAACCCAGGCGCTCCCTGATATAGTTAAAATTACGCGCTACCGTCAGTGTCGCCGATGTGAATATTACCGAATTCATATTCTCCAGAAATTTATGGTAGATCAGTTCGCCCACATCAAGGGGCGCCCAGCATAATTTTACCTCGATTGAATCCGGCCGGGTAGGGGCCTCTAACCAGAATACTGCATTCTGCGCGGCTGGTTTTAGAAGGTAGTCCAGCAATGAGGAAAGTCCCTCTAAACGGAGTAAAACTGCCTCTCCCTCCTTGATCTCATCCTGAAAGGGGGTATCTTCACCGCTCCCAAAATACCGTAAAAAGCTGCGAAGAGAATCGATTACCTCCTCCAAAGCGCTATTTAACCTCTCTCCCTCCGGAAGAAGATAATCTATAAACAGGGGCATATCCTCTGTATAACGGGTCTTGAGAGAATACTTCTGGCTCCTCCATTTGTAATCCATGTCATATTTGTCGGCCAGAGTATTAAAAAAGGATTCCGCATTAGTCTTCAGTGACTTGATGCAATTAACAGTGTTCTGGTAAATTCCGTTCTGCTTTGCCTCCGGTTTATTCGGATGTTTCAGCTTGAAGTTCCCCAACAGGGAGGGCAGTACACCCTCCAGGATTGGGGTAGTTGAATAGAGTTGGGATAGAAGGTTCCGGATTTCCCATAAGGAAAAGACAGCTCCCATATATTCGATGGCTACTTTATCAAGGTTATGGGCTTCGTCAAGAACTGCATAGCCATATTCACCCAGAATATTGTTCTCGCTTTCCAAATCGGAGAAGAGGAGGGAATGATTGATAACAACCAGGTGCGCTTTTTTCTGTTCACGCCGAATATTATGGATAAAGCATTTTCGGTTGAATGGGCATTTTCCTCCCATGCATTTGTAACCGTCACCCCTTACCTTTTCCCACAAAGATGCAAAGGTTCTGGTGGAAAAGGAGGTATTCTCGACAATATCCCCAGAGCGTGTTTCGGTTACCCATACCGCCAGATAAAGCATTCCTTCGCGCTCCCAGTAATTTAACCGTATGGGATTCTTCAGGTATTGATCATACCTGCGAATACACAGGTAATTAGACATTCCCTTCAATAATACCGCCTTGAAATCGAAGGGAAGGGCTTCGTACACCACAGGAATATCCTTATAGAACAACTGCTCCTGAAGGTTTTTAGTGTTGGTGGAGATAACCACCTTTGTATTTTGGGCTGCTGCAAGGTAAAGGGCGGGGATCAGATATGCGAATGATTTTCCGGTTCCGGTACCGGCTTCTATGAGCAGAAACTCTTCTTGCTGAAAGGCCCTGCAAACCTCACTAACCATCTGAAGCTGAATCATGCGTTCTTTGAACTGAGGCTGGATTCCAGCGAGCGGAGACCCATCCTTAAGCTGTGTGATTATGTTCTTCGAATCAAATTCTACCCGGGCTTCCCCGGTTGAACCAATCTGATTATAATAATCCAGACACAATGAAGTCTCCTGTTCGGGGGGTTGGCACTTCCCGCAAAGTGGATGTTCCCTGATCATCTGGATAAATTCCCCGAATTGCGGATTATTTAGATTAAGCGACATATATAGTATGCTTTCGATTATTGAGGACGGCGTTGACAGCCCATACTTCCAGAGCATTTGGAAGATCATCCCGGCCAATTGGGCGTCGTCCCGGGCGCGATGCAGGCTTTCCAGCTTGATCCCCCAAAATGAAGCCACGGTCTCCAGCTTATGATTGATCAGGCGTGGCAGAAATACACGCGAAAGTATCAGTGTATCAAATATCCTGTTATTCAATTGGGAATAACCCAGCATAATTAACTTAGCATTAATAAAATCGTAATCAAACCTGGCGTTATGGGCTACAAGGGGATTATCCCCAATAAAATTAAGGAATTCCCTGATGGCCGTTTCAAGAGGTGGTGCATCATTCACTTCCTGTTGTGATATTCCGGTGAGTTTCTGGATGAATAATGGTATAGGTTTATCAGTATTGACGATCATTTCAAAGCTTTCCCGGGGCTCTCCGTTTACAAATTTGACTGCCCCTATCTCGATAATAGCTTCGTCCTCGGGGTTCAGGCCGGTTGTTTCCGTGTCGAAAGCAATGTAGGTTTGAAAGGGAAATATCTTCGAGGGCATTTCCGGTCCTCTCCTTTCTGAAAAGTTTAACCTATTATAGCACCGATGGCGATTCTTAGCAAGCAAATCTTTTTCTTGACAAATTGAAAAATATAATATATAATAAAATGAACTGAAATTGTTGACAAATAGGTATATTTACTATTTAACTAAACAGGCAGGTAAATTTATATGAATAAGGGCCAACTTTACATAATAGGGACACCAATCGGGAATCTCGAAGATATAACCATCAGGGCTATAAAAACCCTCCGTAAAGTGGAAATAGTATTTGCGGAGGATACACGCAAAGCCCGGATTCTTTTGAGTCGGTACAGGATAAAAACCAGGTTGGAAAGCCTTCATTCCTACAATGAAAAAAGCCGCCTGGGGATGGTTCTCAAATATATGGATGAGGGTTTGTCGGTTGGATTGATCAGCGAATCCGGTATGCCTGCAATATCGGATCCGGGAGCCATTGTTATCCGGGAGGCTATCCGGCAGGGATATGATACGGTAGTAGTACCCGGCCCTACTGCATTTATAACTGCGCTTATTAAATCCGGATTTCAGATGGACGATTTTCTCTTCCTTGGTTTCCCCCCTGCCTCACCCAAAAAGAGAAGAAGATTCCTTAGAAATTTAAAGGAGTCACCCTATACCGTGATCCTTTACGAATCCCCTCATCGCCTGATTAAGTTTTTAAATGAAGCGATAGAAATACTGGGTGATCGCGAATTAGCGGTAGCCCGTGAACTAACAAAGTTATTCGAGGAAATCATAATTGGTAAAGTATCTCAAGTACTACAGCATTTTTCTCAAAACCCCATTAAGGGCGAATTTGTGATTATCGTAAGTCCCTTAAAAAACATATAGTTAAAAAGTTTTATTAAAAAAACACTTGACAAGT
>JAFGGQ010000132.1 GCA_016930435.1 bacterium | reverse complement strand
GTTGTAAATAATTATCTGAAGATATTTCAGTGCAAGATTATTCCACTTTCGATAGGAGGCCATGATGAAAGCCATTTTGTTGGTTTTTTATTTTGTTCTATTTTTCATAAGCATCTCATGGGGTGGTGTATCCTTGATCCCAACCGACCTTTCCCAGGCTAATTTGATTTCTGCCTACCAATTCGCTATTGACCACGCAATTAATTCCTGGCATGAGCAAGGTGATTTTGAACCATCCATCGCCGATCCTTACGGCGAGATCCCCATCCTATGGTCTGCCGGCGATCATGGGGCAAGTTATGGGCATTTCCTATTCCCTGCTCCCCTGTCCGAGAGTTTCAGTTCCCGGTTTGAAGCCTTCTTTGACCTGGAAATGCTGGAAGAGGCTTATTCTATCAACTATACCGGCAGTCCAGGTATTGCTATCTTTAAAAGTTCCTTACTGGATGCTTTCGGTCAGACGGTAAGCTGGGAGTATTATTATTTCCAGCAATTTTTTACGAACACGGTCAGCCTGGATCTTGGTGGTAACGTGATTACGGTGAACGAAGCCAGTATCGCCTCGATGTCCCATAATGTAAGATTATTGATCATACCCGCCTTTGAGTATTCGGACCCTCCCACAGCCTTTATGGATAGCATCATTACCCTTTATCCGGAAATCGGCACAACGTTGCGGAATTTTTTAGGCCGTGGTGGTATGCTATATACTGAGGGCAATGCCGCCTATTTTCTGGAGGCAGCAGGAATAATCCCTTCGGGAAGCGTAGATTTCACCAGCACCGTCGATGGCCCGGACCTTGCTCTGGCTGGCATACAATTTGTCGAGGACGCTCACCCTTTGGCGTTAACTCGTTCATGTGAATACCTGTACACCATTATGGGCCCGACCCTGGACGATGCGCTTCGGGCTATTGTCCGGTTCACATCAACTTCCGATCCCGCCGACAGCGGGAAGACCGCAGTTGCTTGTATAGAAGGGGCAGAAGCCTTCGGCGGAAGGATCGTAATTAACGCCGGGATGCCTGCAGTAACTACCCTGGTACCAATCGGGGAACCGCAATGGCAATGGGTAGCCAATGCCCTGCTCTATGCTTTTAGTGAAAAGCTGATGGTTATCCGGAGTATTTTTACCGATGCCGATATCGAATCCACCGATATTGCTCCAATGGCTCTGCCGGTGGACGACCAGGATACTTTCCAGGTAACCATTAGACTGCGTAACCTCTCCAGCTCAACCATTTACAATATTACCCATGTGGAAACAAAAAAAGAGTATTTTGATTATGCCGGGGTAGTTGCCGGGCCCACGCCATCCGTAGCCGGTAACGCTATTACCTTTGAATTGCCTGCGCTAAGCCCGAATTCTGAGCAGACTATCGTGTATCTTCTGGCAACTCCTCCGATCGAGGATCCACGTGTAGAGAATATTGATTCATACCTCGATTACAGCACCGAAATGAGGGTATCTTCCTGTATGGTTGGCTTCCAGGAGCCGGTCACGCTTAATGAACGCTGGACTTACCGTAACAGTTTGTGGGCTCAGATGCTCTTCAATGCCCGGATAGAAGCCGATGCCGACCTGAACTGGAAGAATATACTGGGTGAGTACTTCCAGCCCTTCAAGATTTTTATGATCATGGAAAACAAGGAGCGCACCGAAGCTTTGCATACCCGTTATGTCCAGTACATTCCCCTGGATGTTCCCATATATTGGGTAGATGAAATGAGTATCCCTATAATCCGTACCCCAGGTGGAACATTCGTTGACATCCTTAAGGGCTCGGAAAGTCTGGGAAGTGTCACTTTCAATATGGACTCCGACGCTGATCCCGATGCCTGGCTGGATCGCTCAACCATTCATCCCTATCCCGATTCACTGATCCTTGAGAGTATCTACTGGCTGAATCCCTGGTCGGGAGAATATGAAGATATAGATGGCGACGGTAACCGCGCCGAAGACACCGATGGTGACGGTATTGTCGATATTACTGAACCCGGCGACGAGATCAGGGCTTACCGGGCAGTTTGGAATATCGAAACCGTTCCCGGTTACCAGTTTTATGATCCTTATGCTTCATGGGAACTATGGATAGACCCACCTCCGCTTGTTCAAATGGCGGTAGGAGCCGCTATTCATGAAGGGACCGGATATATCGGCCCTGATTCCCTGGGAGATTCGCTTCTGGGCAGTCCAATATATTATTACGAGGGCTGGGATAAATGGATGGAAAAGGACCATTTCGGAGAGATAGTCATCAAAAGACTGGTGCTTCAAAACATCGAAAGCTATGAGGGATTTGCTTTTGTGGATTCCGGCTATATACTCCGGGAAGCCTATGATACTGATCTGGGATGGGTTCCCTACCCACGCCGGGAATACATTGCGGTGCTTAATCTGGGCGGGGAAGAACCTACTATGACCCGGCCGACACCCGAAAATTCCCTGTATTCAAATATCTTTTATAGAACTGTATGGGGCAAAGAAAGAACCACACCTATAAGAACCACCTATACATATTACACTCCCCTGCCAAATCCACTGCAGTTCGAATATATTTCAAAAACATTCGCAATTACCGACCCATCTTCCGGAGCATTGCTCCAATATTTACCGGGCCACGGTTCCGCCAATCTCTCCTTTCAAATAACCGCTTCCACAGAATATTCTTATTACTGGATAGTAAACGTGGGGCAGGATTTTGGAACCTTTGGGTATGGTGAAGGGGTATGGCAAAAGCTCAGCGACACAGAGGACGGCCTTGGTGATGGAGTATTCGGGTATATCATAGAAAATATCCCCAAAGGTATTGGGGGATACCAGATATCCCTTCCAATGCTGGATGACAGTACTTATGACCTGGCTGCTATAGTACCCGATTTTTATATTTTCGAGGAGGATGATCCCGATGTGGGAACAGAGGTGGAGGTCTGGGAATTCCCCTTTTATTACTCTGTATATATTCCCCAGATACTTATCCCGCCGGCTCTTGACGATGACAATTTCGATTTCGTTGATGACTGGCTGGATGATAAGGGCGACCGGTTCGTAAATTCCACCGGTTACCTGCATGATAAGTGGCCCCAATTTAACGGCGAATATGCCGAATCCCTTTATGACCTTGATCCATGGCCGCTTGTGGAGATTGAAGGGGACCTTTCGGTCGCTCATCCCGGATGGTATCCCGGATTGGATGGGGAATACGGAGACGATCTATGCGAGAAACTGGGAGAGGTGAAACTGGCCATTAACGCTCACTTCCAGGGTGCCGGCCGGGAAGGATTGCTTAAGATAAATGATGGGGCTTGGCTGGTGAACGAGGAGATCTTCGGTGGTTCTCCCTGGGTTCAATTCTCCCACGCCCAGTCGGCTTATGCTATTGCTAATGATGTCCGCGTATGGAGAAAAGGGGATCCTACGCTCATCTCCCTCTTCGCTGATACCGTTTATATGAAATACCTGATTTACGATTGGGGCTCATATTATGGCGGACGATGGACTGAACCCCACGAGTTCGATGTGGATTTCGATCCCTGGGTGCAGTCATTCGGATACCGGCAGGTTGCGCTCACCACACACATTGGCGGCAAGGAACCCCTGGGTTTATTCGAACCGGATATAACAACCTCAGCCCGGATCGACCCGGACTACGATATTCACACAGTTAATATTTTACCCTGGGCTCTTGGAGACAGCCTACTGGAAGCACGGGGTTATCCATCTTTGGAGACAGGAGCTTTCCTCCAGGTAGTAATCGAGGTTGACAATGCTTCCCACGGGCACTGGTACAATACCAGGATCATGCCGGATCTAAGCGGACTGGGATCTACGAATGCAGTGTTGTGGTATGCATGTTATCCCCGGCCATTAGTACCGGCCCATGTGGACCCCGCTACCGGGGAAGTAATCGAGGAAGGTGATGATCCCCGCACCTTCCATGCCGGATGGCGGTTTAATCCATCCACCGAGGAGGTCTGGCTGCGCATCGGGGAATCCGACGGGAGCGCACTGATCCCGGAGATACAAGCATCCCGCCGGGGATATTACGTTTTCCATTTCCTGGTAGATCCCGCTCTTGAACCAAATAAAGTCCACGAGATCAATTTTGTTATCAGCGGTGAGGAACGCGCTTATTTTGAGACAGTCACTACCCCATTCGGGCCCTTTGAGGTACCAGGCGGGAAATTTGCCATTGTCAACCGGGATGGCAGCGGCAGGATCATAGAAGACCCACGCTTCGTCATTGGCCAGGCTCAATTGAACCAGTTCCAAACCCAGCTTGAAGATTATGTAGAAATTCTTAATCCGGCATCGGATGTCCGATGGTGCGATATCGAGCCTAATGCTGGTATGTTTGATACCCTGCCGGCGGTATCCGCCCTTGTCAGTCCGGCAAATCAGCTTTCCATTGGGGGTATCCCCTACAGCTCCGGCTTCCCTTTAGATGAAGATAATACCGAATACTGGCTGGTTGCAAAGGCACTGGTGGAGATTGAAGCAGGGGGAGACGATATTCCACTGGATGGCGGGGCGAGAGTAAACTATTACGATTTTCAGGGCTCTTCCCGGTACGCTTCCACATCCCCTATCCAGGTTGCAGCCAGGGGACCCAAGTTCCTGTTGACTAATCTGATCTCCGAGGTAAACGGTGAACCTGTGGAAGAGCGGGGCCACTTCATCCTTACCGAAGGCCAGAATTTCTTGACCGCATCCTTGATATGCCGAAACATCGGCAATGATATCGGTTTCGAACCGGTTATCACCGTGGTACTTGGTGATGAGGTTGAACTGGATAGCGTAGGAGGCGGTTTTATAGCCTCTCCCCTTGATGGCGATTCCCTGCTTACCATTACCGGCATCCCTCATATACCCCCCGGTCAAGCCCGTAATATCCCCGTTTACATCAACGTGGGCAAGGTCGATGGGGTGGATGTAATAGACCTGCTATGGGCATTTACAACAGAATATGCCTACTACCGGGTTTCCGGCAGCGATACTACCCGGCGTATCGGAGAAGCAATGACCAACGATACACTCCGCTATTCCCTCGACCTATATACCGGGAACAACGATTTCACGTTATCAAATGCAGAACCCGCCCAGGGCGAAGAGATCATACTGAACCTTAAAGTTCACCACTATGGTCAGGCACCCGTCAAAGATGTGGTAGTAAGGTTCTCTGAAAACGATCTGCAAATTGGCGAGGACCAGATCATTGAGAACCTGAATTTCGTGGATAGCGTAGCCACTGTCTCGGTGCCCTTTACGGTAACCGGATATTTCCACCGCCTGATCGCAGTGGTTGACCCGGAAGGCCAGTTCGGTGAATCAAACGAAAATAACAATTCTGCCCTGTTCGAAATAATCGTGAAAGGGGGAAATCCCATTCAGAATTTAGTCAATTGGCCCAATCCCTTCCAGGACTATACCGAATTCGTTTACCTGCTAACCGTACCGGCAATGGATGTTACAATAAAGATCTATACCGAGAGTGGGCGGCTTATCAAGACCATCAAACATGCATCTGCGAACTTCGGTTACAACTATGAACCCTGGGATGGCAGGGATGATGATGGCGACCAAATCGCAAATGGTACTTATATTTACAAGATCATCGTCAAGACCAGCGAGAAGACATACGAGGTGAACGAACGGGCTATAAGGATGAGATGAACCTGTTGCTAATCGGGCAACTGTTGGATCAAATATTACCGGGATCACAATTTGTATAGGCTTTTCTTCTATCCTGCTTGAACTTTAGGACTTTCAGGCATGAGGGGAACTCTCATTTTAATCAAGAAAAAACTTGCTTTGGACCAAATTGCTTTTAAATTTGCTGGGGCAATTAAGAGTGCCGCAGCATCTATTTTAAAAGGAGTATAAATGTCAAAGTACAAAATCGCAGTGCTTCCAGGCGATGGTGTAGGTATAGATGTCACTGAAGCCACCATGATAGTGTTGGACAAACTGAACCTTGACGCTGAATATTTGTATGGGGATATTGGTTGGGAATTTTGGAGAACGGAGGGTGATTCACTTCCGGAGCGCACCATCGAATTACTGAAAAAAACCGATTGTTGTTTGTTTGGTGCGATCACATCCAAGCCTAAGGAAGAGGCCGAAGTTGAGTTAACCCCCGAATTGCAGGGTAGAGGATTGATCTACCGCAGTCCCATTGTCCGGCTCCGTCAGTTATTTGATCTTTATACCAACTTCCGGCCCTGCAAGGCTTACAAGGGTAATCCTTTGATATACAGGGAGGGCATTGATCTGGCAGTTTTCAGGGAGAATACTGAGGGTCTTTATGCCGGTGTGGAGTTTCACCCGGTGCCTCAGGAGCTTTATGATATTTTGATGCAAAAGAGCAGAAATATGATCAAATTCAAGGATACGGATCCTGCAGACATTGCCATTTCAACCCGAATATTCACCCGGAGAGGCTGTCAACGGATCGTACGCAGTGCCTTTGAATACGCCAGGAAAATGGGGAAAAGATCGGTTACCGTGATAGAAAAACCGAATGTGGTCAGGGAAACCTCCGGCCTGATGGTCCGCGAAGCCCGGAAGATCGCCCAGGAATACCCTGGTATCGAGCTCTGGGAGACCAACATCGATGCGATGGCCATGTGGCTGATTAAAAATCCGCTTGACTACGGGGTAATGGTTACTTCCAACATGTTCGGTGATATTATTTCCGACCTATGCGCCCAGCTCGTAGGAGGATTGGGATTCGCCTGTAGCGGAAATATCAGTGATCAATACGCACTCTTCGAACCTACCCATGGTTCTGCCCCTAAATATGCCGGAATGTATAAGGTCAACCCTATCGCCATGATCCTATCTGCCCGGTTAATGCTGGAATGGCTTGATGAGATGGAACTGGCTCAGCATCTGGAGAGGGCTATCGCCCGGGTCATCGCGGAGGAGTCAGTCCGTACTTATGATATGGGCGGCAGTTCTTCTACACTTGAAATTGCCCGGGAAATCGCTAAATATTTATAGCTTTTTCATTAAAAATTTATTGTTTATTAAAATTATTGTATTATATTTTTCAATATATGAGAAATATATATACATTAATACCGAAAATCATAAAACCCTTTTTAATTATACTCATTCTAAGCCTATCCGGCTTTTTATGGGCAAATGAGATAATAAAGGGACCCTATCTGTCCGGGGTAACCACAGACCAAATCCGAATTACCTGGGAAACTACCGAAAATTCGAACACACGGGTAGATTACGCCGATGAGAGATACTATGGTGACTACGGAAGCTTTGAGTTTCAAAATTCCATTTCTGAAAACGTGATTCACCACACCATCCTGCTAACGGGGCTTAACCCCAGTACCCGGTACAATTATAAGGTTACATCTGGTGAGGCAGAAAGTCCTGTTCACCACTTCAGGACTGCGGTACCCGCGGATCAACCCTTTCATTTCATCGCCTTTGGGGATAACCGCTCCGATTCGGTTGCCCACCAGACCGTTGTGAACGCTGTTTTATCCTATCAACCGGATTTCGTGTTGAATACCGGAGACCTTGTAGCAAACGGCGGCAGCATTTCTGACTGGCAAACCTTTTTCAACATCAACAGGGAACTGATGCCCATTACACCTTATTTCTCCGCAATCGGCAATCACGAAATACCTAATAGCCTCTTTCTGGATTACTTTGAATACCCCAATAATGAGCAATGGTACTCTTTCCGCTATGGGAATAGTAAATTCATCATATTAGACAACAGCATTCCATGGTTACTCCCATTCTCGGAACAACCGGATTATCTCGAAGACGAACTGGTCGAGGCTGAAAGCTGGGCGGATTGGATTTTTGTATGCTTTCACGAGCCGCCCTATAGCTCCGGAAATCATGGGTCCGAATACACTACCAGGCTGACCTTGTGCCCCATTATGGAAGCCCATAACGTGTTTATGGTTTTTAACGGACACGATCACTGTTACGAACATGCTTTGGTGAATGGTATCCATTACTTTGTAACCGGCGGTGGCGGGGCCGGGCTTTATAGCGTGGGGACCAGTGATTGGACAGTTTATTCCGAAAGAACCTATCATTTTTGTCACATTGAAGTTAACGGGACCTGCCTGAGGTTCAAGGCTATCAAACCGGACGGGACGGTTATCGATAGCTTCAATACCTGTCCACTTGCCGTGGAAAAAGGTAACTTACCCCTGAA
This sequence comes from bacterium, assembly GCA_016930435.1. Lineage (GTDB taxonomy): Bacteria > UBP14 > UBA6098 > JAFGQG01 > JAFGQG01 > JAFGGQ01. The sequence goes on along the minus strand of JAFGGQ010000132.1, from coordinate 9,615 downwards.
TTCTCAGATCAACGCCTATCCTAATCCCTTTAATAAAAAGGTAAATATTGAATATACTTCGGAAAAAAATGTATTCAGCAAACTCGCAGTTTATAACCTATTAGGGGAGGAGATCTGCATCCTTCAGCAAGGATATTTAAAGGCTGGAAAATACCTTACCTGCTGGGATGGAAATACCACAGGGGGGGAAAGATCTGCGACCGGGATATACTTTCTAAAATGGGACTGCCCGGGAAGCTCCAAACTATCACGGTTGCTTTATTTAAAGTAGTCCATTACATTAATTCTTTAAAAAGTGTATTTCACATTATCCTATTTTAATAGACACCCCTATAATTTTCTTGCCAATTTAAGGAAATTATTTAATTTAAATAAATATTATATTAGTAATTGAACAGACTGGAGCGTTTTATATGAAGTATCTGATTTTGATTTGTTTAATTATGGTTTTAAGCTGTTATTCGACCGGCTGGTTAAATGCCAGTGAAGGCGGACCGGATGCTTTCGGCTACCGCTGGATCGATTCAGCTGAGCCTTCCGGACCACGATTCGAATGGATAGAGATATCCGGAACCGGGGTCAATTTGAATTTTTCGGATGATACCTATCGCAGCATCGTTTTATCTCAACCCTTTAACTACTATGGTAAGGATTATTATAACGTCCACATCTGTTCCAATGGGTGGATCAGCTTAAAGGATGCTACTTCCTACATCACCGTGGGTCCCTTCCCAAATGCCAGTTATCCCAATGCCGTGGTTGGTATTCTAAATATGGATCTTGATCCTTACGACAGTCCCGGGCAGGTTTATTACCAGATCTTCGAGGATAAAATGGTCGTCGAGTATTTCCAGATTTGCGAGTATCCCGGAGGGTCCACCTATCCCCCTCTGACCTTTGAAATTGTCCTTGATTTCGCCCGGAATTCCATTCTTTTTCAATATCTCAATATCGAACCGGTAGTCAGCACCTACCGTACAGCATATATCGGCATCGAAGATTCATTAGGAATGATCGGTTTACAGTATGGCACTCACGGTTATTCATCTACGGTTCTCTCTGACAGCCTGGCTATAATGTGGCGGTCGGCAATCGTAATCAGCCCGGTATATCATAACGATTTTGACCTTTCCGGAGATGATTTTTTAGAGGATGTAACTGATTCCGGCTGTTGGCAATGGGGCAATCCCAGTGGCCCCGGACCAGCATCTGCCCATTCCGGCTCTTACTGCTTCGGCACCCGTATTGCCGGTGATTACCCCAATTCTGCTAACAGCTATTTATATTTCCCCAGGATGGCTCTGGAGGGCACAAACTATCCCTATCTGGATTTCTGGCATTGGTACGATACCGATGAAGGACAGGACGGCGGCAACCTTCAAATTTCCACCAATGACGGGGTCAGCTGGTCAATTATCATCCCTGACGGAGGCTATCCAACCAGTTCCATGGGTTCCGGAACATCCCTGGCCGGGCAACCCGCCTTCTCCGGCGATAGCGAAGGATGGCAAAAAGCGAATTTTGACCTATCTTTTTACATGCACGAAGAGGTCCGGATACGTTTCCACTTCGCTTCCGATGAAATGGGACATTCACCGGGTTGGTATATTGATGATGCATCCTTGATCGAAAATTTCGGTTTTCTGATGGGGCAGGTTGACCTGACCTACGAGGAAAACGATGGCGGAGCCATTGTGCAAATTGTGGAACAGGGACTATGCGACACAACTGATACGGAGGGTTATTATTATATCGATTCGGTAATGGTAGGTACTTATACCATTTTAACCACGGCCTACGAATATGCACCGGGTGAGGCAAATGTAAACATCACACGTTTGGATACAGTATCTCAAAATTTTACCCTATTTCCCCAGATATATTTTAATGATTTTGAGGAGAATCCAGGCCCGATGTTAGCCTTGCCGGTTTACAACGGCTGGCAGTGGGGAGCAGTTGACACGTTCGACACCACGGGTCCCGTTCATCCTCACTCGCCTCACAATTGCTGGGCAACACGGCTCGATTCCAGTTATGCCAATGCGGCTAATTGGACCCTTGATCTTTATATCAGCCTCGACCGGGGCGAACACCCCCGATTAGAGTTCTGGCACTGGTACGATTTTGACTGTGAAAGCGGGGAGGATTTTTTTGATGGAGGCAATGTTAAAATTACGCGGTCAGATGACTCGATTTATACCATCCTTGAACCCCAGGGAGGCTATCCCGGCTATATGTCCAATCATAATCCCTACATGCCTGATCAACCAGCGTATGGCGGTGTAGGCACCGGCAACTTCTGGCACATGGCCGCTTTCGATCTAACCGACTGGGTGGGCCAATCAGTCAAGATCCGTTTTGAATTAGGGGCGGACTACTACGGGACCGCCGCCGGATGGTATATCGACGACATGAGGATAGTTGAAGGACTTGGTACTGACAATAGTGTTATCAAATTACCCCGGCTATATAGCTTAAGCAGCTACCCCAATCCTTTCAATCATATCGCCCGTATCCAATATGCATTGCCAGAAGCGGGAAACACCAGACTCACTATTACCAACCTTCTGGGCCAAAAGATAGTCACACTGGTGGATAACTACCGGCAGGCAGGCAGTTATTCTTCAGTCTGGGATGGAGCAGATGGCAATGGTCAACCCCTGCCATCCGGCCTGTACCTTTTAAATTTATACATCGATCATAAATTACAAAAAACTCACAACATCATAATGCTTAAATAAGAAGGTGGAAATATTTATGAGAAGAATTATCGTAATATTTTTGGTATTAGCCCTTTCAGGGGCTTTATTATGGGCCAGTGAAGGTGGGCCCGATGCCTTTGGCTATCGCTGGATCGATTCTGAAGAACCCGGCGGACCTAGCTTTGAGTGGATCGAAATATCCACCAGCGGAAGCCCTATGCGCCTGTCCGATGATTCATTCGGCACCGTATCCCTCCCCGAATCATTTAACTTCTATGGCATCGATTATAACACCTTGTACATCTGCTCGAACGGTTGGGTGAGCTTCCGTGACGGATCTTCCTCCATTACAGTCGGACCTTTCCCCGGCAGCTACACACCCAACGCAGTACTGGGAATATTCAATATGGACCTTGATCCTGCGGATAGCCCCGGTGGGGAGATTTACTACGAATTTATCGGTGACCAGATGATAGTTGAGTATTATCAGATCCGTGAGTATCCGGGGGGAACCAGTTACCCTCCCTCTACCTTTGAGATTATTATCAACTTCCGAGCCAAGTCCATCAAGTTCCAGTACCTTACCGTTAGCGAAATAGTTAGTTCCTATAGGATTTGCTACATCGGGATCGAGGACCACAATGGCACAGTCGGACTGCAGTATGGCACTCACGAGTACGGGTCTTCTGACCTGCATGACAGTCTTGCAATAATTTTTCGAAGTGCTATCGTCGTTTCCCCCTTCTACTTCGATGATTTAAATATTACCGGGGAAAGCTTTCTGGAGGATATTGAGGATATCGGCGAGTGGGAATGGGGCGAACCTGAAGGATTTATGGGGCCCCCTTCCGCCCATTCTGCCCCCAACTGTTTCGGAACAGTCCTGGATGGCCAATATTCTGCTTCTGCAGCTTACACCCTAATTTCACCCCGCATAGATCTAAGCTCCGCCAATGCACCATATCTTGAATTCTGGCACTGGTATCAGACCGAGGAGGGACAGGATGGCGGAAACATAAAGGTTACAATAAATGATGGCGGTACCTGGAATATTATTGAGCCCGATGGTGGCTATCCGGTCAGCGCACTGGGAACCGGTTCTGAGCTTTCCGGAGAAGCCGCATTCTCCGGCTCAAGCAGCGGCTGGGAGCTGGTTCACCTGGACCTTGAATCATTTATCGGCGAAGAACTACGTTTTAAATTCGACTTCGCATCCGACGCCGATGACAACCTTGCAGGTTGGTACATCGATGATTTCGCCCTGAACGAGAAATTCGGAGCGTTGAATGGTACAGCCTCCTTGCTGTTCTCCGGGACTAACCGGGGTGTAACAATTGAAATCCCTGAACTCGGACTTAGTTACATAACCGGCGATGATGGAGTTTATCATATAGATACTGTTCTGGTTGGAGAGTACATAGTAACAGCATCAAAAGAGCATTATGTAACCGTTGTTGATTCCGGTATCTTTATCAATGAGGGAGAAACCGCTATTCATGATTTCGAACTCAGGCCTAATTTCGGTTATCTAACTGGTTACGTAGATTTGCTCTATGAGGATAATGACGCCGGGGCAATTGTGGAAATTGTCGAACTGGGTCTCATGGATACTACCGATGAAACCGGTTATTATTTTATAGATACGGTGGAAATCGGAACCTATAGTGTTAATATATCCAAACCTTATTTTATTTCTACCAGTGATTCCGGTATTGTAATCACCGAACTGGATACTACGATTGCTAATTTCGCGTTGTCTCCGGAGCTATACAACAGCAGTTTCGAGGTTGACAATGGTGGATTATTGGCAACCCCCGACAGTGGCGGCTGGGAATGGGGGATTCCGGATCCCTCTTATTTGCCCGGGCCTCAATATGCCTGCACGGGTACAAAGTGCTGGGGGACCAATCTGGCAGGTGAATACGGCGATAATTCCAACTGGAAACTCGACTTCCACTTGTACCTGGGGTTAGTTGAATTCCCGGCAATGACAGTAATGCATTGGTATCGTTTTAATGGGGAGACCAGTTCACAACTTTTTGAAGGTGGCAATGTCAAAATATCCGTGGATGCCGGAGCCAACTGGGCCATTCTGGAACCCCAGGAAGGCTATATAAACCCGGTTTCACCACATAATGTTTTCCTTGGAAATCAACCGGCTTTCGGAGGTATGGAGCATGGCAACTTCTGGCATATCCTCAATTTCGACCTGAGACCTTACGCCTATGAACATGCCATAATCCGTTTCGAGATTGGTACCGACACCTATGCCGGCGCTGCAGGCTGGTATATCGATGATATCCAGGTCTTCGAAATGACCGGGATTTCCGAAGACATGCTCAAGCTCCCACGGGTACTCGATCTCAGATCCTATCCCAATCCCTTCAATTCAACTATGACCCTTGATTTTACGGTAATTGAAAATGGGGATGCCAAGATAGACATTTACAATATTCAAGGCCGAAAAGTCGGCACTATTCTGGATAAGGAACTCCTGAGAGGAAATTATACAATTAAATGGGAAGCGGGTTCTGATATTCCTTCCGGAGTTTATTTAGTGCTGCTTTCAAATCAGAATAGACAAATAGTAAAAAGGGCGATCCTATTAAGATAGTTTAGTAAAGATAACACCTTAAAAAAACCAAGGTATTGATTATGGTAAAAAAGACTGCGAACCAGGAAAAACAAACAAAAAAAGGTAAGCAATCCTCGAAGCTGCCATTCACAAGCATTAATTACTTATTCTTTGGGATAAGCGTTATTTCAATTGCATTAGGATTTCTGATTTTGGCCCAGGGCTCGATTACCCTTGCTCCTATTTTACTCGTTCTGGGTTACTGTGTTTTTATGCCTTTAGCGATATTGCTAAGAGGAGATAAAAAGAAAAAACCGATAGAAGTTAGTTGAGGCTTTTTTATTTGGTTAGAATACTATTGACAATTTTTGAGCATCAATTATATTAGTCCGAGCTTTTTCGAAATAGAACGGGGTCGTAGTTCAGTATTTGGTTAGAACGCCGGCCTGTCAAGCCGGAGGGCGCGAGTTCGAGTCTCGTCGGCCCCGTTTTATAAAAAGGGTATATTAAACTTCTATTTGTTTTTTTATAAACCGTTTCAGTATTTCCCCCCCCATTATAAACAAAAAGCCGTTTAGGGTACTGTTATCATTGGTTCTGAGTTCAAAACCATGTTATTTCTTTCTCAGCTCTTCATTGTATTTGTAGAAGCGGTCGATTTCCTCACTGTTTTTGAACTCCAGACTATGTTTTATACATCCTTTCCGCGTACAAAATTTGACCTTTCCACCGGAAGCAATGGCAAGGTAGATTTTTGGAGCGCCGCAATCACAATATTCAGCAACCGAGAAACGCCTTCCGCAATGTGGGCAGTAAAAATCAAGAATAGCATTCTTTACGATCAATAACTCATCCGGGATAACAGATTCATAATCATCATAAATAGAGCTGATATAGATTGGCCTTTTTGTGGAACCATACTCTCCAATGAGTTTAATTGAAGGTTGGCCCTTGATTAAAAACTCTTCTGTCATCAAGGATACTCCGCAATCCGGGTAAGGACATTTTGCTGGTATAATAAACATTTTACCCTCCTTCTAAAATTTTAACATCGGAGATTCATAATTTTTGCTCCACTATTTAATATAATAAAATTTTTTACTTTTGTGGATTTTTTTTTATTAATTGAAATTTACTTTTAAATTGTAGAAAGTACTTGTAAAAAAACAACCAATATTTATATTTTTTGACAAAAAATTCTGTTGTTAAATTATGGTGAGTTTGAACGGGAAGAAATATGAGTACTAAATTTACAGTAATATCATTTATGTTATTCATCTTTTGGATCACCTGCCTTTTTGGCCAGGATATTACCCCGATTTCGGAGATTCAAATAGATCCGGGTTCCTGCGGAGAAGTCACCGTGAGGGGCATAGTTACCATCGGGGCAGGGATACTTGATGACGACCAATTCAAGGCATATATACAGGATAGCTCTGGTTACGGTATTAACATCTTCGATTATGATTTTACGACTGAAATGTTCAATAATACCCGGCGAGGTTGTTATATTGAAGTGCAGGGTTCCGTTTATGTTTACCGGGGAATAACCGAGATCACACCTATAATGTCCCTCACTCTGATCGACTCCAATCGAGCTTTGCCTGCCGCCGAATCCCTTTCCACGTCCGACGCTAATGATGCCCGGTGGGAGGGCACCTGGATACAGGTCGCAGGCCCGATCAGCGGGATATCATCTTCTGGAGCCGGATATAATGTGAATATTAATGACGGCTCCGGATCTACTATACTCCGCATCTGGGAGACTACAGGCATCCCAGAATCCACCTTCCGGATTGGCAACAGCTACCGGGTTAAAGGAGTTGGTTCAATTTACATTAGCGGGAACGATACTACCTGGCAAATTCTGATAGGGTACCCTGAAGACATTGTCGAAACCGATACATCCACTACCGACACCCTGACTGAATATACTCCACTCTCGGAAATCCAGCAGAATCCGGGCGCTTTCAGCCAGGTTAAAGTGCAGGGAATAGTAACCATAGGTCCTAATCTGATCTCCGAAACATACTATAAGGTATATATCCAGGATACTTCCGGTTATGGTATCCTTCTTTTTGATTATGAACCCACCAGCGACATGCTTGCCGGATCAGTTCGAGGTAACATGTTAGAGGTCGAAGGAACTGTGGAGGAATACTCAGGGACCACTGAGATCAAGGATTTTACTTCTTTTACGGTTTTAGCTACCGGCCAAGTCCTTCCGGAGGCTGAGACCCTTTCAACAAATGGGGTAAATAACCCACGCTGGGAGGGCACATTGGTCTATACAGAGGGGAGGGTTACCGATGCTTATACGGCTGGCGGAGGACATAATATTTATCTCAATGATGGTTCCGGACAAACCACTATCCGGATCTGGGAGACCACCGATATCCCGCTGGAGACAGTTGAAGCAGGCAGCTATTATGGAATGTATGGGGTAGGCTCAGTTTACCTTTCCGGTGAGGATACCACCTTTCAGATCACGGTATGTTACCTGGAGGATATCATCGAGATCGACACTTCAATCACCGATACCACCCTTGAGATCACACCTATATCAGCTATCCAGCAGAATCCGGGGGATTTTGACCGTGTCGCTGTTGAGGGCATCGTTACTATCGGGGCGAACATCCTTGACACTTCCTACTTTAAAGCCTATATCCAGGATACTTCCGGTTACGGCATCAATCTATTTCATTTTGAAGGAACTCCGTCAATGTTGAATGCCGGGCAGAGGGGGAACCTTGTCCGGGTAGAGGGGTATGTCGAGGAATATGGCGCAGTTACCGAAATAACCGATTTTATTATTACCATGATAGATTCCAACCATGGTCTTCCCGAGTTGGACACCATAACCACCAGCCAGGTATCCGATCCCCGCTGGGAGGGAACCATGGTCTATCTTGAAGCTGAGATCACCGACGCTTATTTCGCGGGTGGGGGAGTTAATGTTAAGATTGATGACGGCAGCGGTGAAACAGTGATACGTGCCTGGGAAACGACAGGGATTTCACAGAGTAGTTTTACTATGGGTGAATGGTACTTTTTCCGGGGAGTTGGTTCCGTATATATTGATTATGATGACGATACAACATACCAGTTATTACTGGGATATAACGAAGATTTTGGTTTACTTGGGACCGCCCCGATCGACACTTCTTCCTCAGGTAAGATCGATTTAGTGGTAGAACCACATCCTTTTGCACCCTCATTAGGCGAAGAGATGCCCATTATCGTTGATGTTCCCAACCGCTCTGAAGTGATCATCAGGCTTTTTGACATTACCGGAAGGCTGGTAAAAACCCTTCTCGATGATACATTTTCTGGAAGGCATACTGAAAACTGGGATGGCAAGGACGATTACGCGCGTAAACTCAAACCAGGTATTTACATCTGTCATCTGGAAGTAAAGGAGCTTGCTTCCGGAAAAACGGAGAAAAGAATAGCGCCTGTAACTATCGGAACCACTTTAAAATAGAGGTATTGAATATGAAGCTTAAATACGGTTTCGGCTTCTTTATGATATGGATAATCATTATTTCGGGTTTTGCCTCCGTATGGAGCCTGCCATTTGAATTTCCCCCGCCATTGCCACAAATCGGGGCGTTGGGTGGAGTATCCACTCCCCTTGAAGGAAACCTTGCTGGTAGCGTGAGTAACCCGGCTGGGTTGGCAGATCTGAACGGATATGGGGTTGCTCTATCCTATTGCAAATTATATAACCAGTCCTTTCTTGGTTACACATCCATCGCCAGCGGACTAAGTATCTCTAAATACGGTGTTATGGGACTTGCATACCGGAATATCGCAGTTAAGTATGAAGGTGCGATACTCACCAATGAGCAAACTTTCACACTTTCCCACGGGTTTACCATTATGAATGACATTCATACCTCGTTGGACATTGGTTACAGCTTGAATATCTATTCACTTAAGTATGGCCAGTCCGGAGAGGGAGTTGATTTGGGATCCTGCTACACTTTCGGCTTTAACCTTGGACTACAAGCCAATATTTATGGAAGAACCCATGTAGGAGTATTTATCGAAAATGTAAACTCACCTAACATTGGTGTTGAATTCAGGGAACCCTTACCCCAGCGTCTAAAATTCGGTTTGGGTTACGAACCATACGATTTTATCCTGACACTTTTTGAAATCGAAAAGGAATTCGATAAGGACATACAGCTTCATTTTGGAATTGAGGCCAGGCCTTATAAGGTTTTTGCCGTTCGGATTGGCACCCAAAATGAACCGTCCAGGTTCAGCGCCGGCCTGGGTCTTAATGTCGGCGGAACTACTTTCGACTATTCCATGCAAACTCATCCGGTACTT
>JAFGGQ010000131.1 GCA_016930435.1 bacterium | reverse complement strand
TGGAATCCCCGGGCAGGGAATTTCCATTGCTGAAGGTAAAGGTGATCAACTTGTACCCAATATTCGGAAATCTACAAGAATAGTCATCGGAATTTATACTATTTACGCTATTTTCGGTTTTATAGCTTTATGGCTTGTGGGTATGTCACCATTCGATGCTATTAACCATTCTTTTACTGCAATTTCTACCGGCGGATTCTCCACGCACCCTGATAGCATAGGCTATTGGAACAGCCACTCTATCGAAATAATCATAATTATATTGATGATTTTAGGTAGTCTTAATTTTATGACTGCTTTCCTTCTTTTAAAGGGAAAGTTTAAAGCAATTTTTAGAAATGGAGAAATCAGACTGTTTGTTCTTCTAGTCGCTATTACATCGTTAATATTGTTCTTTTTATGCCAGAATATTTATACTGGAGTAAGTAAGACTGTTCGGGTTGCTATTTTTGAAACAATTACCGCCCTAACAACAACGGGTTTCTCATCTACTGTATATGCAGGTTGGTCTCCTGCTGGTTATTTAATCCTAATAATTCTTATGATAATTGGTGGCGGAACTAATTCTACTGCAGGAGGAATTAAACAGTATCGTATCTATATTCTTTTAAAATCAGTTTTATGGCAAATAAAACAATCTTTGAAACCTAAAAGCCAAGTTATACAAAATTATGTCTGGCGTGGAGAGCAAAAATATTACATTAAAGATGAAACAGTTAATAAGATGGCTATTTTTTCATTTGTTTATATTCTCGTTTTTTTTATTGGCTCTGCAGTACTCTCTTTTCATGGTTACTCAATAAGAGATTCAATGTTTGAATATGCCTCTGCACTCGGTACGGTTGGCTTATCAGTTGGGATTACAAATATTAACGCTCCAGGATGTATATTATGGCTGGAGTCTGTTGGGATGTTCCTTGGAAGGCTTGAATTTTTGATTGTTTTTATTACAATAGCAAAGATTGTTAAAGATACAATAAGAATTTTTAAAAAATAGTTTTTTTTCTGGTATCATGTATAGTATTTAAGTACTAAGCTTAACTATGTGTCCATTTTTTTGTTGCAATTCCAGTATTAATATGCTATAATATAGATGTCATATTGTTATAAAACTTAAAATGAATATTTGGTACGATGAATTTCAATAACTATACTACCAAAGCTTCAGAAGCAGTTCAGGGCACCATGCAGCTGGCGGGTCAGTTATCTCATCAATCCTTGACCCCTTTGCATCTCCTGCTGGTACTAATAAATCAGAGGGGGGGGGTGGTAAGCACATTACTTCAAAAGTTTGAATACCGGCCTGAAGAGGTCGCGAACAAGATAAAGGGAAGGCTTGAAACTTATCCAAGGGTGTCGGGCCCTGTAAGTCCATATCTTTCCGGCGAGCTAAAAGAGGTATTGGACAATGCTGAAAAGGAGGCCCGGAACCTTCATGATGAATACATTAGCACCGAGCATTTACTATTAGGTCTGGCGGAGCAAGCCGATGTTCGGGAGTTTATTGACCTTTCCAGGGAGAAGATACTGGCGGTTCTGGTTGATATCCGCGGTACACAGAGGGTTACTGATCCGGATCCGGAGGCTAAATATCAGATACTGGAAAAGTACACCCATGATTTTACTGAGATGGCCCGGCAAGGCGGGATCGACCCGGTAATCGGGCGGAATGAAGAGATCCGCCGGATAATGCAAATTCTTAGTCGCAGAACCAAGAATAACCCGGTGCTGGTAGGCGAAGCGGGTACCGGGAAGACCGCTATTGTTGAGGGCTTGGCAAAGAAAATAGTTGATGGCGATGTACCCGAGGTCATAAAGGATAAGCGGATATTGGCTTTGGACCTGGGTGCGATGATCGCAGGGACAAAATACCGTGGTGAATTTGAGGACCGGCTTAAGGCAATGCTTACCGAGGTGGAAAAATCTGAAGGCCAGATAATCCTGTTCATAGATGAACTGCATACTATCGTAGGAGCGGGAAGCGCTGAGGGGGCAATGGATGCTGGTAACTTGTTAAAACCGGCATTAGCCAGGGGAAAACTACGGGCCATCGGCGCTACTACCCTAAAGGAATACCGGAGATACGTCGAGAAGGACGCTGCTTTGGAGAGGCGCTTCCAGCCTGTAATGGTAGCAGAACCATCCGAGAAGGAAGCGATCTCTATCCTCAGGGGAATAAAGGAAAAATATGAAGTTCACCACGGAGTGCGCATACGTGATAATGCACTGGTCGCAGCAGTGAAGCTTTCTGAAAGATATATCCCTGACCGCTTTCTGCCTGATAAGGCGATCGACCTGATGGATGAAGCCTGCTCCAGCTTGCGTATAGAGATGGACAGCAAGCCCACCGAGATGGACCGATTGCAGCGCCAGATCAGACAGCTTGAAATAGAGAAGGAAGCCCTTAGAAAGGAAAAGGATGATGCTTCCCGAAAACGCTTGAAGGATCTTGAGAAGGAGCTTGCAGAACTCAAGGAAGAAAATAGCAAGCTGGAAATCCGATGGCAAAATGAGAAGCAGTTTATCGACAAGATCAAGGATTACAACAAAGACATTGATACCCTTAAAGAGGCTGCTGCTCAAGCTGAAAGGGCTGGTGATCTGCAACGCGTCGCTGAAATAAATTATGGTGAAATACCGAGGTTGAACAGCCAGATAAAAGAGGCACAAGCAAAATTGTCTGAAATCCATGAAGGGGAACAGTTGATAAAGGAGGAGGTGACTGAAGAGGATATTGCTGAAGTGGTTTCCCGTTGGACAGGTATTCCGGTAACCAGGCTGCTTACCGAAGAATCGGTCAAACTTACCCACATGGAAGATGTACTGGGAAAACGGGTGATCAGTCAGAAGGAGGCTATTAAAGCAGTTTCCAATGCAGTGCGCCGCAGCCGCGCGGGAATCCAGGAGGAGAATAGGCCTATCGGCTCATTTATTTTTATAGGTCCCACCGGAGTAGGAAAAACCGAACTCGCTAAAGCATTGACAGAATTCCTGTTTAATGATGAAAAAGCTTTGATCAGGATTGATATGTCTGAATATATGGAACAGCATTCCGTAGCCAGATTGATCGGAGCCCCGCCAGGATACGTAGGGTATGAGGAGGGAGGACAGTTAACCGAATCAGTCCGCAGACAGCCGTACTCGGTAGTACTACTCGATGAGATCGAAAAGGCACATCGCAATGTTTTCAACATACTTCTCCAAATCCTTGATGAGGGCCATTTAACAGATGGTAAAGGCCGTACGGTGAACTTCAAGAACACTGTGATTATAATGACCTCCAACCTTGGAAGCACTGAGATTGCTGAATATTCCGAGCAGCCCGAACTCCAGAAAAAAGCTATAGACCGTGTTATACGTCAGGTATTTCTTCCGGAATTCCTTAACCGCATAGATGAGATAATTATCTTCCAGCATCTCAGCAGAGATGACCTCAACGATATCGTAAAACTGCAGATGGATGAGGTGGCCCGTCGCCTTGCCAACCGGGGAATTACTGTAAAGATATCGGATAAGGCTTCCCAATACCTGGCAGAAGCAGGTTATGACAGGGTATTCGGAGCACGGCCTCTTAAAAGGATAATTCAAAATGAGATACTCGATGAACTCTCTTTCCAGCTTATCGAGGGGAAAATTCAGGAAGGGGATACTATTCTTATAGATCACGGGAAGGAGGGGATCAGCTTCCGTAAGGATCGGTTATGATTAACTCATTTTTCCGAATTGATCTTAAAATTATTCTAATTTTAGCAAAGTTTGTAAATATAAAAGCAAATGCTTAGATTGTAACCTATTAATTGGAGTGTAAAATGATAGCTAAGAAAAAGGTTTTTTTGACGACTATGTTGCTATTCGTTTTTATCGTTCCGGTTGCTTTGCTTGCTCAAAATGTCAGTGGACAGTATTTCCTGGGTCTGTATGGGTCTCCGATTAAATTGGTAGGAGATACCCGTGACGATTGCGCGGTACGTTCCTGGGAAGGTGTACGGATGGGCACTTATTTCAGTCCACGGGTAGGTCTGGAGCTAAGCACCGGTGCGGGATATGTAGTGGTTCGGGACTATGATAACGATTCTTTCCTGGGAAAGTATTTTAAACAGAAGCCGGATTCCCCGTACCGAACCTACCTATACCCGATAAGCGTAAATTTGGTTTACAATTTCATTACGGATTCACGGTGGAAGCCATACGCTGTTTTTGGGGGATCAGTTCTGTTCTGGGAATTACGGTCTAAGGAAGGCTCCTCGACCAGGCGAATAAGCCATTTGAGGGCAAATGCTATGGGTAACCTGGGCGCCGGGATAGAGTACTTTATTAATCAATATGTGAGCCTGGATCTGGGTTTACGCTCCGAATTTTTCTTCGACCAGAAGAATGACATGTCCGGTTATGGTGATATCCAGTCAGCGAATATTGAATTCCTGAGGGCTACGCTGACCTTTTATATGGGTGGCCAAAGGCAACCCAAACCGTTGGTCGATTCCGATAACGATGGTATAAATGACGATCAGGACAAGTGCCCCTTCCTGGCTGAGGATTTTGATGGTTTCGAGGACGATGATGGCTGTCCGGATAACGATAATGATGGCGATGGCATCCCGGATAATGTTGACAAATGTCCCAATAAGGCTGAAACCTTCAATAATTATCTGGACGATGACGGCTGCCCGGATTCGGAATCGGACCGCGACGGCGATGGCATCTCGGATACCGAGGATGATTGCCCAACCGAACGTGAGGATATTGATGGTTTTGAGGATGAAGACGGGTGCCCGGATCCGGATAATGACCGTGATAATATTCCCGATGGTAGCGACAAGTGCCCCAATGAACCGGAAACCTACAACGATTTCGAGGATGATGATGGCTGCCCGGATGAAAAACCGGAGATCGTCTTCGACCGGGAAGCCCCTATTGTACTGGAGGGAGTAAATTTCGCCACTGGTAGCGCTAACCTTACTGAGGACTCCAAAATTATCCTGAACAAGGTTGTGGAAACCCTAAATAGCTATCCGGAAATGAAGCTGGAGATCAGCGGACATACTGATAATGTGGGTTCACGGACTTCTAACCGCACCCTTTCCCTACGACGAGCTGAGTCCGTCCGGAATTTTCTGGTGAACCAGGGTATAGAAGGGGACCGTTTGACCACGGTGGGATATGGCCCGGACCGGCCGCTGGAATCCAACAACAATGCCGAAGGAAGAGCTAAGAATCGCCGAATAGAATTCAGACGGATAGACTAATGCCGATATTTTAATTTTTAGTTAAGGGGAGTTCCTATGGGACTCCCCTTTTCTCTTTTTTTGGTTGCATTTTTTTCAATCCACTATAAGTTAGCTACAATTTTTTATAGGTTGCACTTATGCAATTTGAAACTTTCTACATGCAGATCGTTTGCCTGGGTTTACTAGTCCTGGTAGCCCATTATTGCAGCAAGCTCACTCACAGGATCAAAATGGGTGAAGTGATCGGTCAGGTACTCGGAGGATTGATCGTGGGACCGGTCATCATTTTCTTTATTGGTCATAAATTTCCCGCTTACCAAAATGCCCTGATGTCCCTTCATTTTTTTACATTTGTATTCCTTAGCCTGATCGCCTTTGGAATAGGTGATGAACTGAATTTTAGTAAGCTAAAAAAAACCGGGAAGGAAGTTGTTATTATAAGCCTTATACAGGCTTTTGTAACCTGGGGATTGCTTACTGCCACATTTCTGGTAGCCGGTTTTGAACCTATATATGCTTTTATTATAGGCAGCATCGGTGTAGCCACCGCACCGGCAGCTACGTTTGTGATCATGAACAAATTGGGTATCACGGGCAGTCTCCGCAATCTTTTAGGTGGCGTGGTAGTTCTTGATGATGTTCTGGAGATAATCGTCTTTTCTATCGCTACCCAGATTGCCTTAACCCTTATGAAAGGGCAGAATGCTTCGATGATGGGAGTGATCTTACCGGTTATTGAAGAGCTGTTGTTTGCCCTTTTATTAGGAGTAGCTATTTTTATTCTTATACGACTTGCCATTAACCGGAAATGGCTGAATACAAAGGGCCAAGCTGGCCAAAGGATGCTGGGACCCGAATTTCTGTCCCGTTTGATTTCTGAATTGCCTGGACCCTCTATGGAAGTTTTCCTGGTTGTTGCCGGCGTAGTTTCATTGGGTATTGGGCTTGCCCTTCATTGGAGATTGCCTTTCCTGATTACAGCAGTTTTTGGGGGATTCCTTATCTCCAACTTGCATAGCCGGGATATCTTTAAATCGTTGAACATTCAAAATGCCACCTCCATATACTCCCTGGTCTTCTTCGCCCTCATTGGCGCTAATGTCGAGCTGGAGTTTTTCCATCCCGAGAATTACATACTGGTGGGAGCTTATGTAATAGCCCGTGCCCTGGGTAAGATTTTCGGGACATGGCTGGGCTGCAAAATAACTAAACAATCCAAAAGGATTGCAAAAGTACTCCCAAGGCTTATGCTGCCTCAGGCCGGCGTAGCTGCGATAGAGGCATTTTTTGTTGCTACTGTATTTGGAGTACCTGGGGAAAAGATTCTCAGTATCGTCTTGCCAGGGCTGATAATTTTTGAGGTAATTGGGGTGATCATTTCCGAAAGAACCCTTTTGAAGTGGCGCTCCTGGGTAACCGGCGGGGGGGACTTCCTGGAGGATGAAGAGGAATATATCCGGACCAAGATACAGCAAGATAGCCTAAAATTGTCCGGATTGTTAGCCCCCGATTCCGTAATAGTGCCGTTCAGGGTTACTTCCAAGGGAGAGGCTACCTGGGAACTTCTGCAAGTGTTACATAATAATGGATATATACAGGAACCCGGACAGGTACTGGAGATAATCCTGGAACGTGAGCGGCAGGGCGGAATTACACTTGGTGAAGGGGTGGCAATCTTGCATGGACGAATACCCGGGCTGGAGAATCCGGTTATCGCACTGGGTATCATGCCACAGGAACCCGCGGTCATCTTTTCCGGAGAAGCGGAACAACCGGTAAGGATAGTTTATCTGGTTCTCTCCCCCGAAGATAAACCCGGAATGCACCTTCAGGTACTGGCCTGTATCGCTAAATTGTTGGGGAAAAAGGAAGTCCGCCAGAAATTGTTAGACGCCTCCAACGAGATAGAAGTCCTTAAGATAATCAGGGAAAACTCCCCCCAATAAATCCCATTTTAAAAACCTAATTTTCCATGCAATTCTATTTTCTGGGCTTTACTTTAACCCGTAAAATGCAGTTTATAATATCCAATATAAGTTACATATTGATAAATATGTGTTTATTGCTATTTACTAACTGTACAATAAAATGCAAATTTTATTCTGATGTTTATATTCTGATATTCCGCTTTTCGGTGTTTTAATCACTATTCTGCAACTAATTCGTACAAGCATTAGAAAAAAACCAGTTTATATCAGACCTTTCCTAAAATTGCGTATGCGATATAGGAGCAGAGCAAGTTGATATGATTGAGGTCGGACAGAAGGTCCAGATGTATGGTGCTTGTTTCCAGGGATTCCCTTAGTCCCTTATTAAGCCTTTCCAGATGACTGCGGTAAAGCTTTCGCTGTTCACCTACCAAATGTTTGGTACCTTCGATTACCTGGAGGGCGCTTTTCTTATCTCTCATCGGGATACAATTAAGGGCCATCTGTAGGTTTTTCTGAGTTTCCCTTGAAAGGTATTCAACTTCTTTATAACCTTCGTGTGAGAAATAATAACCGTACTCTATTCTTTTCCGGGCATACTGGGTTATGTTTTTGCATAGTATATCGGCTATATGTTCAAGGTGGACGGCAATGTTTACCAGTTCGATGGATTTCTGGGATTCCTCGGTATCCAATTCCTGCCGGGAAAGGCGGGAAAGGAACCTGGTAATCTCCTCCTGGAGCAGATCAATTTCGTCATCCTTTTTTATAAGATCATCCAGCATTTCCTTTTCGTTTCGTCTGATGAGTTCCATCATTTTTTCGAACATATCGTTGACCAGGTCGCCCATTCTGATAACTTCCCGTGCGGCCTGACCGAGTGCCATGGGTGGGTTATCCAGAACGTTAAAGTCCAGATAGAGTGCGCCGAATTTTTCCTCGTGGCGGTCCGGGAAAGCATTTTTTACCATTGTTGCGATGGGCTTGGTAAGGGGAAGAAAAATCAGGGTAGTGATCAAGCTGAAAAATGTATGTCCCATGGCGATCAGCCGGGCTTCAGAGAGTCCGCAGGCAATCCCCCAGATGCCAAAGAGCTCTGAGATGGGGTTTCTGAAGATAAAGAGGATGATAGCGGTTATTGTACGCATGAAGAATTCTGCCCAGATGATCCGGCGCCCCTTTACCCGGGCACCTATGCTTCCTATGAATCCTGTCAGGCAAGAGCCGATGTTCGCTCCCAGGATGAATGGAAAAGCCGCTGGGAAGGATATCAGGTTCTGAAATGACAATGTTAAGATGATTCCGATAGCTGCTGCGCTGCTTTGAAATAAACCGGTTAGAAGGAAACCCAATATGAGTGTCCAGAAGGGCTGAGCGCTTAGAAATTGAACGAACTGATGAATTGCGGTAGAGTCCTGAATATGATTGAATGATTCCATCATCAATCTCATTCCGAGGAATATGAGACCGAATGCGAATATAACTTTGCCAGCATTCCGGGTCTTTTCAGAATGCCAGAATTTCATAGGAAGGAATCCCAGGAAAACCAGTAAAAGGGCAAACCTTGTCAATTTAAAAGCGATCAACTGAACGGTTATGGTGCTTCCTAACCCCGCACCGATGGTAACGCTGAGCGCTTCGGGGAGGGTCAGCAGGGCGGCATTGATGAATCCTACCAGTATAAGCATAACTGCCCCGCTGGATTGGAAGGAGACGGCAGTGGCAAATCCCAGGAAGTAACAGGATAAACGGCTCTTGGTCAATCGGCTTATAATAAGTTTAAGCGATGCTCCGGCAAGGTCCTCAAGACTCTTGGAGACAAATTTGATTCCGTAGAGAAAGAGGGCCAGGCCACCCAGGGCTTCGAATATATTCAGCGGATCGAACATTGATCAGGTTACTAATTAGGCTTTTTCAAAGAATGTTGGTGGAACGAGATTTTTAAAAATCGTGTTGTATTTTTTCAGGGTGCCTTCGACCACCTCAGGGGGCAATGTGGGAATAGGTCCATCGCCCATCCACCCGATGCTTCGAAGGTATTCCCGAATGTATTCCTTATCATAAGATTTCTGGGTTACCCCCTCTTCCCAGTCCAGAAGATTCCAGAACCGTGATGAATCGGGAGAGAGTGCTTCATCTATGAGGATGAGTTTATCTTTGAGCAGGCCGAATTCGAATTTTGTATCAGCAATAATAATGTTTTTATCCAGGGCATAGTCCCTGGCTTTAATGTAAAGCGCCAGGCTGGTTTCCTTCAGTTTCTCCGCCAGTTGGGGATCGATCATTTTGCTCATCCGATGAAAACTGATGTTTTCATCGTGGCCGGTCTCTGCTTTGGTAGATGGGGTAAAGATGGGTTCAGGCAGCCGGGCGGATAGCCCCAATCCTTCAGGGAGCTTAATCCCGCAGACAGTCCCGTTTTTCTGGTAACTTCGCCAGCCGGATCCGGCCAAATAACCCCTGACTACGCACTCGATATCTATCCTGTCCGCTATTTTCACCAGCATGGAACGCCCCTCAAGCTCATCTTCCCATTCAATCAGGTCCGTTGGATAGTCTTTTACCCGCCAGGCTAAAAGGTGATTGGGTATGATGTCCTCAGTGTACTTGAACCAGAAAACGGACATCTGGTTCAGTATTTTCCCCCGGCCGGGAATGCCATTGGGAAGTATGCTGTCGAAAGCCGAGATCCGGTCGGTGGCAATGATTAACAAACGATGATCATCGATCTGGTAAATATCCCTTACTTTCCCCTTTCTGATAAGAGGGTAGTTTTTAATAGTCGTTGTGATCAAAGCTTCCATGTTAATTATCCTTTATATATGTTTTGCGTCCCCTGATATCCACCCGGTCTGCAGCGAATAATTGGATGGTTTCAGGGTAAATGGCATGTTCGTACTCCAATACTCTTTCTGCTAAAGATTCTGCAGTGTCATCATCCATAACCTTGACGGTGCACTGTGCGACGATTGCACCATTATCATATTCCTCATCCACCAGGTGAACGGTAACTCCTGTAACTTTAACCCCATAATCCACGACTGCCTGGTGGACCTTCATCCCGTAATAGCCTTTTCCGCAAAAAGCCGGAACGAGGGCTGGATGAATATTCAACATCCTACCTGTAAATTTTCGCACCAGCTCCGTGGGAACCTTCTTCATATAACCTGCCAGGACTATAAAGTTCACCCGGTACTCATCCATTATGGCCAATAAACGATTGATGAAATCGCCCCTTTCGGAGAAGTCCTTGCGGTTGATATAGACAGTGGAAATGCCCTCCTTTTGAGCCCGTTCAAGGGCAAAGGCGTCTATCTTGTCGCTGACTACCAGGTTGATTCGGGCTTCTAATTTACCCTCCTTTATGGCATCGATAATGGCCTGCAGGTTACTTCCTGAACCGGAGGCAAAAACTGCCAGTCTAAGTTCACTCAAACCCTCCTCCTTTATCATTATTGCGTGAGATTTACTGAAACTCCAAACAGAAATTATTGTTTGCGCTCTTACAACATATATATAGGATATTTATAATATCAATTTATCGAGCTATATTAATTAGTCAATGAAATTTACAAAATGTCCCTGAAAACGCCCCTGATCATTATTTTGTTGACTACAAGGTCCTTCAAGTTGCTGTACTGAATCGTGAATGGATCTTCTTTGAGGATGATCAAATTTGCAATTTGACCAGGTTTCAAGCTGCCCGAATACTGCTCTTGATGCGCTGCAAAAGCGGGATTAACGGTAAATAGCCGAAGGGCTTCGAGCACGTTAAGCCGCTCCCGGGGGTTGGGGTGGTTTACTGCGGCGTGTATCCCGAGTAGGGGGTCTATGGGTGTAACGTATGAATCGGACCCTCCGATAATGGTAATGCCATGGGAAAGGATGGTTTTGAAGGGATTGGTATGCTTCCAGCGATTGCCCAGTCTTTTGTAGTAAAGGCCCTTCGGACCGCCCCAATAATATTCGAAAGCGGGTTGCATACTGAGAATTATCCCTGCTTTTTTGACCCTTTTTAGGTGTTCGGGTGTAGGCAGCTCGGCATGTTCCAGCCGGGGCCGTAGTGTCTTAAGGGTATGCAGGTCAGCAGCTTTTTCGATATTATCCAAATATTGCTGAATTGCCCGTGGTCCAATGGCATGCATTGCGACCTGCAATCCTTTTTCTGTTGCTTCTTTGAAAAAGCGTTCAAGTTCATTATCATTGAGGTAAAGCCGGCCTGTATTTCCGGGATCATCCCGGTAGGATTTAAAAAGCGCTGCGGAATGTGAACCAAAGGAACCATCTATCAAAATGCAGCCACCGATACGAGGCAGATTAAGTTTAACCACCTCATCCACAAAGAGGGTATGGCAGAAGGGGACGGTCTGGATGATGAGTTCATTTTGAAGCCCCAATAATACTCTTGTCCATTCCGGGAATGGGGTAAAGGCGTGGATACAACAACATCCTTTCCGAATAGCTTCTTTCTGAACCATTAGGGCAGCCTCATGGAGTGTGGACGAATTTACCCGCTCCAGGAAGTATTTGTCCGCTTTCTCGTGAGCGGTTTTCCGTAAAATACCATTATCCATTTCATCAGTACCCTCCCAATCGAAAATAAAGGGTGCAATCATTTCAATTGCAGCGCTGTTCAGATAGGAGGAATGGCCATCCACCCTCCTGATGAAGATTGGTTTCCGGGGGCTAACCCTGTCCAGATCCTCCCGGGTTAATTCCCGGTTCTCAATTACGTTCGCAGGATTGTAAGCCCAGCCCTGATGAATATCTCTTTGATCCAGGATACCGGTGATCATATCCTGAAGTTCGATGATACTTTGAATCCTGGAAAAGTCCAGGTAGAGGCTTTTTAAACCGGTTTCGAAAAAGTGTACATGACAATCCGTAAAAGCCGGAAGTACGGTTTGTCCATTCAAATCTATAAGTTGGACTCCTTCGCCCGAATGGGAAGAGGGGTCAAGCGCTTCTACTGTTTCACCAGAAATCAGGATACTATGATGAAAAGTCCCGTCTTCCAAGGAATAGACCCTCCCATTATAGAGCAAGGTTCTTATTTTGGGACCGTTATCAGAATTCATATTCGACTTTGGTTGAAATATATGAGGTTGTAATGTTATCTTGGTCCTGGTCATGCCACTCCGGATAATAGGTACCCATTACGGTCAGCTTCAAATTTTGGTGGAACCACCAGTTGAAAAGAAGCATTGCTTCGGTAAAGAAGTAATCTGAATATAATCCATAGGGGTCATCTTCACTCCGGATATCATACCATCGGTAACCCGGTTTCATCGTCATGTTTACCCATATCTGCTTGTGTTTCAGTATATCCAGGCTCAGCTCAACTCCCAGATCGGTATAGGAATCACCGAAGGTGGCTGAATCGGAATGGGAGAAAGTGATTTCCGGGGCTGTACCTATTTTAGTCCTGGGCGATATCTGGAATTGGGGACCTCCCTTTAGGGTATGCTTATAATAATCTGAATGAATGTAATTCTTAATGGCATAGTGCCGAAAATTATATTCATATTCTGTTGTTATAGAAAAGAGGGAGCCCAGATAGAACATTCCGCTGGATTGACCGTAAAAGGAAGAATAATCATCCTCCTCATCGGGCTGAAAGTAATTTCGTGATTCATATTCAAGGAGCATGGTGAGGTAATTTCCAAAGCCCCACCAGCGTTCCCAATAAAGGTCCACAATGTGTTTATCATAGCCAACTTCATGTGAATCAGGGACTTCCCGGTGTCCATATTGATAGGTCAACTCGAGCTGGTCATTATCAGTAATATTAACTGAAGTGCCTAATTCAAGCTTGCCCAGGTGATAATCCAACCGATAGCTTTCGTTTTCCTGGTACTTTTTGCTCTCCATGGATAGCATGCTGATAAGGCTCCATTTACCAATATAATAATCGATACTACCCTTTAAATAATTCTT
This sequence comes from bacterium, assembly GCA_016930435.1. Taxonomy (GTDB): domain Bacteria; phylum UBP14; class UBA6098; order JAFGQG01; family JAFGQG01; genus JAFGGQ01. The sequence continues at coordinate 11,354 of JAFGGQ010000131.1, read as the reverse complement.
CAGGTAATTTTTACCGGATTCACCAGCAGTGTGATATAAACGGCCCTCAATATCTTCCCTGAGATACCAATATAGCTTATCGGATTTGTATTTGTAGAGTGTTTCCAACTTACCCTTAAGTGATTTGCTGCCTATACTCAAGTATGGTGAACCCGTAAAGCGATGCTTGTCTGATCTGTAGTCATATTCCGGTTTGAAGAAGAGCATATACTCGCTTATAACGCTAAGGGTATCCTCTTCAAAGTAAGCGCTTTTCTGTAATATTGCATTATATTTGGCGCCGGTTTCAATGTCCCACTCCTGACTGTCAAGGGAGTTGTAATTCAAAATCAGCGCTAATACCGAGGTAACGATAAGGCAAAATTCTCTTTTCATTTTTGTCATCCGCTTGGTTTTTCAGTAAATATAGGATTACTGGAGCGCGCATCAAGAAAATTATAATATTGGTAATTAAATCATCCGGATATTTATGCACAATAATTGTGCGTGATGAACAAAATGAGTAACATAAAAGTAATCCATTGCAAAGCGAACTCCTTGATTAGCAATAAGATACATTTTGGCATGGTTTTTGTCATTTAATGGTGTAAATGGAAAAGAAGACAAGGAGATGAATTATGAGAAAATATTTACTGTTGCTTGTAGGGATAGCCTTCATAGGCCTGTGGGGGTGTGAGTGTTATGACTGTAATGAATGTTGGTGGTGTGACTATACGCCCCCACCGGTCCCCTATAATGTTCATAGTATTACCCGCGATGGTGCTGTTTCACTGTACTGGAATCCACTGAATACCTGTGACCTCGCTGGATACAGGGTTTATAGGGGTTTTGCTGCTTCAGGTTATTATGATCTCATCGGGGAAACCAGATCAGCATGCTTTATGGACAGACAGGTTGCGAATGGGGAAACCTATTACTACGCCATTTCCTCCTATGATTGGGATGGTAATGAAAGCGAACTGTCCGCTGATCTGGTATATGACACTCCCCGGCCGGAGGGATATGGTGTGATCCTATGGAACCATTCGGAATATCCTTACGATTCAGGTTATGATTTCTCCGAGTACAGGGTTCGGGAATGGGATTATCCTTCCACGGATGTTTACCTGGTCTATAATTCGGGCGCATTTTTCCTATATCCGGGCAACAGCATGACCGATATTCTGGATTACGGGTACGTATCTACCCTGGATGAGGTGGACTGGGCTCCGGAGGATGGTTGGCACAGCTCCCCGGCCCTTCTCGTTGCCGGCCATGCTTACTGTGTATGGACCTGTGACAATCATTTTGCGAAGATCCGGTTGAATCTGGCCAGCTACCCCCAATACGTGATCTTTGATTGGGCTTATCAAACCGATACCGGAAACCCCGAGCTAAAAGCCCGGAAAACCCAGCCCCAGGATAATATTCAGGGATTAACTTTAACAGAACAGGAGGATGTTTTAAAATGAGTAAAAAGATAATTATAACCATCCTGAGTATCGCCTTCATTATCGGTATTATACCTATGAAAGCGGTACAGACTGCCCGGGCAGATGCTTGCCTGCAAATATTCATCGATTGGAACTGGTGGAATTATTACAATCCCTACTATGATTGTTATGACTATTGCTATTACTGGGATTGCTGTGAATGTTATTGTCATAGCTGGTTTTACTGGTGGTTCCCGGGTTGTCCACGTCCGGTTCGAATGTGCTATCACCACCGGGAGTATCTTGGTGGGCGTTGGCGCTACTATCATGATGATGGCCGGTACTATTATGCGCCCCAGGAAGGGCGGTTGAGCACCCGACGCGGCTACGAAAAATACAGCCCGGAGTATCGCGAAAAACCGGTTACACGGATCCGGGAGGCAGAACCCCGTCATATTACAAATAGCGAGAGGCAAGTGGAGCGGCCTCCAACAAAGAACAACACAATATCCACAAAAAATAACAGCGCCCCGGTACAAAGGGATCGAGAGTGCTCCGAAACCCGGTCGCATGATGATGAGGTCCGGCCAAAATCTTCATCGACTCTGAACTCCCGAAGCTCAAGCTCCAAGCCATCGGGAAGTATTAGGAGGTCAAAATGAACAAGCTGGTTTATACGGGCATAATTATACTGCTATCATTAAGCAAATTACTATTAAGTGACCCTTCTGAAGCCCAGCGCGCGGATGGGGTGAACAAGATCGAACGAATCGTACACGATCCTCAACCACCTGAAATTGGACGAGATTTGTGGGTTTGGATAGACAAGCCGGAAGGGGCAACCTACCGGGTAGGGGAGGAGATAGCAATTTATTTCAGAACCGAAAAGAGCGGATATGTAGTGCTTTACGATATTCAACCCGATGGGCAGATCGAAATCCTCTACCCTTACGATAGCTGGGATAACAGCTATGTATATGCCGGGCAGACATACCGCATTCCGGACCATCGGGACCATTATCACCTGAGGGTATCCGGTCCGTCGGGCCGCGAAACTATCATAGCAGTGCTCAGTCCGGAACCAGTATATAATTATCAGCATTACCGCCAGCAATTTCAAAGTCTGCCTCATGTAGAACGAAATGCCGAATCCCTGAAGAGGATTATCCACGAACCTGCAGACTATGATCACTACTGTTCTTATGATCAGGTGACCTTTTGGGTAATTGAAGGAGGGAACTCTTGCCCTCCTTATCCCTATCCATCTCCTTATTACGGTTTTGGATCGCTGTTCATTAATTCTTACCCACTGGGTGCAACGGTGTTGATCGACGGAAACTTTTATGGGGTTACTCCGCTTGCTTTATCCTTACCCGCAGGGAAACACAAAATCAGACTGAAGTACCGGTATTTGCCGGAATACCGGCATAAGGTCAATATTACTAAGGGATGTAATACAAGTTTATATGCTAATATGATAGATAATTGAAAGAGACTAAAAGAGGAACTTGACATTGACAGGCTTTAATATTATTATGTAATGCAAACTCAAAAATGGAAAATAAGATGAAGAAAATTTGCCTTCCTTTGATCATAATTCTGCTCCTCTTCAGCGCGGCGCAATTACTGGCTGTTGAAAGGGAGGAAAGTTCAACCCGGGGTTCTGGAGAAGCTGAAAGCAACCAGGAAGAATCGGAGAACGTGAAGGTACAGGAGGGGGAGGAGAACTTAAGCTCTTTCCTCAAGAATATTATCAGCACTCTACAGAAGGAGAGCCCTCTATCAGGTACCCCGGAGGCTGAGAGCAAGGATTCCCGGAATAAAACCATATACGATTATTTTACTGATGAAAATAAAAACGGGATTGATGATAGCTTGGAGAAAAGTAAATCCTCCTCTAAAACTACTTCCCAGACTAAAAGCTCATCGGGCAGCACAAATTCATCTTCCGGTAGCTCTTCCGGTAAAGGTGCTCGAAGGGTGAAATAATTTAAATTATTTTCAAAGCAGACCTTTCACCAGACTGTCCAGTCTTTTGATCTGTTCCAGGAAAGATTCAACCAGGTTCAATTTTAGCTGAGTGCTTTTATCTGACCAGGCGTTTGATGGTTCGGGATGGACTTCAATAAAGAGGGAGTCTATTCCTACAGCGGTTCCCGCCCGGGCTAAAGGGGCAATAAATTCCGGAGTTCCTCCGGATGCGCCTCGGGCTCCTCCCGGCTTTTGCATACTATGAGTTACGTCAAAGACCACCGGGTAACCCATCTGTTTCATGATAACAAGGTTCCGCATATCCACAACCAGGCAATGATAACCGAAGGTGGTGCCCCTTTCTGTAAACACAACCTGGTTATTACCAACTGATTCCGCTTTCTGGGCTATATATTTCATATCTTCAGGGGCAAGGAATTGACCCTTCTTGATATTTAGGGGTAATCCCGTTCTGGCCGCCTCCAATACCAGGTCGGTTTGCCGGCACAAAAAAGCAGGGATCTGCAACATATCAGCAACTCTGGCAACTTCCTTGACCTCCTGGGGTAAATGGACATCGGTCAATATGGGAAGGTCCAGTTCCTTTTTTACTTTTGCCAGTATATCCAATCCCTTTACAATCCCCAGACCGCGGGGAGAAGTAATAGACAAACGATTCGCTTTGTCGTAGGATGATTTGAAGATGAGGGGCATATCAAGGCGTCCGGTGATCTTTTTCAGAGTGGAGGCAACTTCCATAACCATCTCCTCGGATTCGATTACGCACGGACCCGCGATTAAAACCAGGGGATGATTGCCCCCGATCATAAAGTCCTTGATTCTAATTGTGATATCTGATGAGAAAATCATTTGATCAGGTTTCCTATTCTTTCCCATCTGATCCTGGATGGAAAATGAATGAGGTTATAGGCAAAGATCTGCAGTACTGCAAAGGGATAGGGCGATTCCCAGCGTGGAGCATTTGGGTCAGAACCCCATGAAAAGTAGATGAATAATGGTTTCGCCTTGATATATTTTTCATGCAATGGCCCCCAGAAACGGCTGTCCCGGCTGTTATCCCGGTTATCGCCCATCATAAAGTAGCAGTCCTGGGGCACCTTGTACGGGCCGAAATTGTCCCGGTTGGAGTAGGTTGCAGGCAGAATATGGGAGTCGATATACTTAACTCCAGGGGAATCAGGAAAAGGAAGTCCGTCAATGTAAAGTATTTTATCCTTGAGCTCTACCGTTTGGCCTTCCACTGCTACGCAACGCTTGATGTAATCCTTCTTGGGGTTCAAAGGGTATTTGAAGATGACGATATCCCCGGGGTTAGGATCCCGTAAACGGTAGGTTATCTTCTCCGCTAAAAGAAGGTCTCCGATCAGCAGGGTTTCTTCCATAGAGCCTGAGGGTATCTTGAAGGCTTGTACTACAAATGTACGCAATATTAAAGCAATGATCAGGGAATATATGATGGTCTCAATCCATTCTCTGCTCCTGCTCTTTTCTTTTCTTTTCGGGTCGTTTTTTTCGGTTCGAAATCCCATTTTCTCCTCTTGCTTTATCTTTCGACCTCTAAGATAGCAAAAAATGCCTCTTGAGGCAAGCTAACTTTTCCGACTTGTTTCATTCTCTTTTTTCCGGCTTTCTGTTGCTCCAGAAGTTTTCGCTTTCGGGTTATATCTCCTCCATAACATTTGGCAGTTACGTTTTTTCGCAGGGCATGGACCTTGCTCTTGGATACTATCCTTGCTCCTATGGCAGCTTGTATCCTGACTTCGAATAGCTGGCGTGGGATCAATTCTTTGAGTTTAGAACATAATTTCTGACCCCAGAAGTATGACTGATCATTATGAACTATTGTGGATAGAGCGTCCACTGGCTCGCCATTAATCAGGATATCCAGTTTAACCAAATTTGCGCTACGGTACCCGGCAAATTTATAATCCAGGGAAGCGTAACCTTTGGTAATTGATTTCAGTCTATCAAAAAAATCGAATATTATTTCGGAAAGGGGGGCTCGAAAATAAATGATTACTTTCTGGGGGTCCAGGTAATCGGTGGTTTTGTATTCTCCCCGACGCTGTATAAGCAACTGCATAACGTTCCCAATAAATTCGCTATTGGTAACTATCTCTGCGTCCACGTAAGGTTCTTCAATATGATCGATGTTCACTGCATCAGGGAGGAGCGCGGGATTATCCAGCGTGACCTCTTCATTATTTTTCAGAACAACCCGGTACTTAACGTTGGGAACGGTGGCGATGAGGCTTAGGTCGTACTCACGGGAAAGCCTTTCTTTGACTATATCCAGGTGCAGCATGCCCAGAAATCCGCAGCGGAAACCAAAACCCAGGGCGAGTGAAGACTCCGGCTCGTAATAGAGTGATGCATCGTTTAGTTTCAGTTTAGCCAGGGCTTCCCGAAGGTTCTCAAAGTCATCATTATCGGTAGGATATAGTCCGGAATAGACCATAGGTTTAAATTCCCGGTATCCGGGCAATGCGCAGTCGGCCGGGTTGTCCCTTAGCGTAATAGTGTCGCCCACCTTGGCATCCTCGATCCGCTTCACATTGGCAATGATATAACCGACCTCCCCGGCATTCAGGGAGGTTCCGGGTATCATCTTCAACCTTAGATAGCCTACTTCATCAACTTCATAACTGTTCTTGTTAGAGAAAAAAGTGATGAAATCGCCTGCTTTTAACTGGCCTTCAACGATCCGGGTATAAGCAATAACCCCACGGTATTGATTGTAAATAGAGTCGAAGATCAGGGCTTTTAACGGTTTATTATTATCTCCGATTGGAAAAGGAACCCGATTTACGATGGCCTCCAGAACATCCTCTGTTCCGATATTTTCTTTCGCACTGGTCAGGATTATACTGTCCAAATCAACGTCCAGGATGTCAGCCAGCTCTTCGCCGATAAGCTGTACTCGGGCTGCCGGAAGATCGATCTTGGTTAATATGGGAATAATAGTAAGATTGTTATCCAGGGCAAGGTAAAGATTGCTGATGGTTTGGGCCTCTATTCCCTGGGAAGCATCAACCAATAAGAGCACTCCTTCGCAGGCTGCGAGACTACGGGAGACCTCATAGGAGAAATCCACATGCCCGGGGGTGTCAATCAGGTTCAAGATGTACTTTTGGTTATCCCGGGCTTTATATTCTATCCTTACAGCATGTGATTTTATTGTGATTCCCCTTTCCTGCTCTAAATCCATCGAATCCAGCACCTGCTCCTGCATTTCCCGTTCAGGAATGGTTCGCGTGAATTCCAGCAGCCGGTCCGCCAGGGTGGATTTGCCATGGTCTATGTGAGCGATGATCGAAAAATTCCGGTAGTATTTGGTTTCCATTATAAGCTCAAGTTAAAATTTTCAGTAAGGATCAGATCAACCATTTCGGGGATAACCCTTTTAACCGCTTCTGTGCAGTCCTCACCGAAGTTGCTATTATCCTCTACTTCGACCGCATAGATAATGATCTCCGGGATAGGGTATCCCTGGTTCCTGCCAAGCTCAATAGCCGTGGCAAAATTGAGGTTGTGGGGATTGGTAATATGATAGGTATCCCTAAAGTCCTCCATGGTTATCCTGTAGTATTCTCCGGGATTACCTCCCCTGGTTTTTATGGAATCAATGATCACAGCTTTTTTGTAACCGGTGATAGCCTCCAGAAGCTCCCATCCACCAATAGCCAATTCGGCGATCAGGGCAGTTTCAGGTGGAATGTGCCGGCTTAGTTCACGGGCTATCTTTAAGCCTACACTATCATCCCGGAGTATTGGATTACCCAGGCCTACAATAATTATATCCGCTTGTTTTTCCATAATAAAATATCGCTCTATAATTTACCGGAAAAAAAGGAAATAGCAAGAAAAAAGGATTATAGCATAATTGACTGCAAAGATTATTGATTTGTCTGAAATTTAAATTTAGACTTGTCTAAGTTGAGGTTTGCTTAATATATAGAAGCCGGTTTCCCTGGGGAACCAGCTTCAATTTTGATATTCAGTTTATGGGCTACGGTTTTATTTTAGTGCCATATTAAGCATGTTCAGGGTCTGGATATCATTATAACCAAGATGCTGAATAGCGCCGGAAGGGCAGCTGCAGACGCAGTTCCCGCAACCCTTGCAGAGGGCTTCCCGAACATGGGAGATAACCTTGCCCTCCTTCTCTATCAATTCAGGGGCATCGTATGGGCAGACCGAAACGCATACGCCGCAACCGACGCAGACATCCTCATTGACCGAGGAGATGGTTGCTTCCGCCTCATACTTATCTTTTGATATTATTGTTGCTGCCCTGGAGGCTGCTGCCTTAGCCTGGGAAATGGTCTCACTGATATTCTTGGGAGAATGAGCCAATCCTGCAAGGAATACGCCCTCATTGGCAAAATCGACCGGGCGCAATTTGACATGCGCTTCCAGAAAGAAATTATCCTCATTCAAAGGAACCTTGAGCATCTGAGAAACCCCTAAGACGTCCCTCCGGGGAATGATGGCCGGGGCCAGGACCAACAAATCCGCATCAATGTTTAATTGCCTTCCCAGTATCGGGTCGTTTACCTTGACAACCAGGCTGCCTTCGGCTTCCTGAACCACCGGCTTGCGATCCACATCGTAGTGAATGAACATAATACCCTTGTCCCGGGCTAATTCATAATACTCCTCAAGGAAACCGTAGGTCCGAATGTCCCGATAAAGAATGTATATATTGGTTTTAGGATTCAATTCCCTTAACTTCAGAGCATTCTTGATAGCATCGGTACAGCATACCCGGGAGCAATAAGGATGCTCATCATCACGGGAACCCACGCATTGTATCATTACAACATTCTTGAGTTTCTGAACAGGTGTTGGAGGTTTTTTGCCTTTTTGCTCCAATATCTTTTCGGAATCTACCAGCATTTTTTCTAAATCAAGCTGGGTTATTACATTTTCTTTCTGGCCGTACAGATACTCCTTGGGTCTTGACTGCTCACCGCCGATAGCGACTATAACTACACCATGTTCATATACAATGGTTTTGTTCTTATGCTTGAATGTCGTTTTGAAGTTCCCTACATAACCGTCTATTGTATCTATATCCGATTCCAGGTAAACCTTGATGTTCTTATTATGTTTAACCTCATTAACGAGTTCGACAAGCAGTTCCTGGACATCATTTCCCTGAACGGTATAATACAGGTTCCGGAGATTGCCGCCCAACTGCTTGTCCTTTTCGATCAGTACCACTTCATAACCCTGGTTGGCTATGGATAGTGCGGAAACCATTCCGGCCAATCCTCCGCCTATGATCAGGGCGGTTTGAATAACATCCAGCTTGATCTTGGGGAGTGGTTCCAGTAGTCGGGATTTGGCTACCGCCATGCGTACCAAATCCTTTGATTTCTCTGTAGCCTGTTCAGGGATATTCATGTGTACCCATGAACATTGGTCCCGGATATTGGCCATCTCGAAGAGATATGGATTTAGACCGGCTTCCTTAAGGGTTTCCTGGAACAGGGGCTCATGTGTCCGGGGCGTACAGGAAGCAACAATGATACGATTAAGATTATATTCCTTGATTACCTCCTTCATCTTTTCCTGGGTATCCTGTGAGCAGGTAAAGAGATTGGCTTCGCTATGGATAACGTTTGGAAGCGTCTTGGCAAACTCGACTACGCCGGGCACATCGACAACGCTGCCGATATTGATTCCACAATGGCAGACAAAAACGCCAATCCTGGGGGTTTCACCACGAACATCCCGTTCAGGGGGGAGCTCTTTTTCGACGATCTCGGTGCCCCTGACTGATGCTAACAACTCGGAAGCCCCGGCTACAGCGCCGGATGCCTGCATGACCGTCTCCGGAATATCCTTGGGACTTGATACCGCACCGCAGGCAAAAATCCCTGGTTGGGTGGTCGCTATCGGATTGAACTCTTCGGTTCGCACATAATTGTATTTGTTTAATCTCAGCTTCAAACGGTCGGAAAGATCTTCAATATTTTCAGGGGGCCGGAATCCGACTGCCAATACTACCATATCAAATTCCATCGTTTCAAGCTTCCCGCTTTCAGTGATGTAATGCACGATTAAATTATGGCTTTCCGAATCCTCTACGATCATATCCACCTTGGATTTCACATAGTTCACCTTGTATTCGTTCTTGGATCTCTCGTAATATTTATCGAAGTCCTTTCCATAAGCGCGTATATCCATATAGAAGATGGTGGATTGAATATCCTTAACATGCTCCTTGGCTATAACCGCTTCTTTAATGGAGTGCATGCAGCAGACTCCGGAGCAGTATGGTGCTCTTGATTCAGGGCTGTCGTCGCGGCTGCCCACACACTGAATAAAGGCAATGCGTTTGGGCTCTTTGCCATCTGATGGCCTCAGGATATGTCCCTTGTAGGGTCCGGAAGGGGAGAGGATACGCTCGAACTCCGCTGAAGTAAGTACATTAGGGAATTTTCCATAACCCAGCCCGGTTTTAACCACCGGGTTGAAAAGGCTGTACCCGGGGGAGATTATCAGAGAGCCTACGCCAAGTTCCTTGTTCTCTTCCTTCTGGTCGAAATTAATAGCATCTGCCTCGCAGAATTCCTTACATATCTGGCATTCCCCTGTTTGTATATGGGCGCAGTGTTTGGCGTCGATGGTGGCGTAATTGGGAACCGCCTGGGGGAAGGAAATATAGATTGAAGGGCGTTCCCTTAATCCCCGGTCAAATTCGGATGGAATGGGAATAATTTTATTCCCTGAAATCTTATCCAGCTTGATCCCTTTACCTGTAGGGCAGATGAAATAGCAGGCTCCGCAAGTCTGGCATACGTCGGATTGAGTATCGAAAGCGGGTTCAATTTTCCGCAGGCTGCCCCTTCCGGAGAATCCGATAGCTCCGCGTCCCATGCGATCCTTGCAGATCCTGACACATAAACCACAAAGAATGCAGTCGTCGGGAGTCCTCTCTACACGGGTGGTTTCTACACCTACCTCATGGGCGATTTTTTTGATCTCTTCGGAGTCGGGGCATCGGGCCAGGATAAGCTCTGCCATGATTTTTCGGTCGCGTTGTATCCGCTCCGTGTTGGTTTTCACCACCAGTCCCTCCATGGCGGGATATGTGCAGGATGCCTGAACAGAAGACCGAGCTCCTTCTCCCTGGCTTACCTCTACAATGCACAGGCGGCAAGCGCCATAAGCGGGTAAAGCTTTGTGATAGCATAAGGTGGGAATCTTCACGCCCACTTTCTCTGCTGCTTGAAGAACCGAAGTACCTTCTTCAACCTCAACCTTCTTACCATCGATGGTCAAAGATATCATTTTAATCCTCTCTACTTTTATTTTAATTTATTCTTTTATTTCACTTGTATCTAATCTGAAATCACCTTCCGGTCCCCGGTATTCAAAAACAAAGGTGATATCCGGATTGCCGGTGACTAATGTCATCAAAGTCTCTGCGAGATTCCCAAGCGGTTTTCGGTCAATGTGGCTAAATTGAAAGACCGCTTCTAACAGGGTGCCCTTCCCGGGTTCGGAGACAATGGTCATGTCCCCGCCTGTTTCCCGGGCTGCTTGACGGAACAGGGACAATCCCAGTCCAACCCTTCTGGTAGTCCGGGTGGTAAAAAAAGGATCCAATACCTTGCTTTGTGTTTCGGCATCCATACCCTTGCCATTATCCTTGATCTTGATGGTAAGCTGATCCTTACCGGGTTCCTCTGCAACCAGGATCTCCACCCGGGTAGCTCCTGCCTGAATGGAATTTTCTACCAGGTCCAGAATGTGTAGTGATAAATCTTCCAATTTTAAAGAACCGTCGTCCTTATGCTTAAATCGCGCAAGTTAATAATTTTCAAAACTTATCATAATAAATAAAATATGCTCAAAGTCAAATTATAAATTTTATTCGTTCAGTATTTTAAAATGCTTCTGCCCTGCTCATTCATAAGAGCTTTTTTTAATTCGGCG
>JAFGGQ010000130.1 GCA_016930435.1 bacterium | reverse complement strand
CCACGCCAGTAGTTGACAATGTAAACGCAGTACCATCCCATGATACTCCGGGATCCCCGATACGAAATTCCATAGTGCCATTTATAACCATCAAGAGTGAGTCCTGGTCTAACCCGCTTAAGCTATCGTAGAGATTGATTGAGATCATTGGAGCGGGAGTGGTGATTGTGGTATCAGGTGGCGGAAGGATGTTCCAGAAGACTGGAGGTGAGTAATCCACCCAGAAGTGCCATATAAGAGGGTCTTCAAGCGGTGCTCCGTGAATATCATCCGCCCTTAGCAGTTCAACATGAACGGAGTCACCGTCGTACGGGGTCCAGAATCCTTCAGGGGGTGCAAAGATAAGGAGTGAATCTGCCGGATAGTATTCCAAATAAGGGGATGCAATTGTATAGAGTATGCAGTCGATATAGAGCTCGATAGTAGCGGGATCGACCTCGGCCATAGTCCCGGCCAGATGGATGATGATGGTTTCCGGGTCACAAGCTGTGATGGAATCGGGCATTGGGTGTATAATGTAAGCTTCCGGGCCGGACAGGGCTACGATAAACCACCAGCAGTAAGCGGTATCGTTCGGTTCACAGTAATCATAATAGGGATCGTCATATAATCTGTCCAGGCATATCATAACGCTATCACCATCCATGAACGTAAGGCCCTCGAATCCCAGGTTCAAGCCGTCCCAGGTGATGGTATATCCGGTAACCGGTATGCCATTCACATATACGGTGATAAAATTGAAGGAGGCAGTATCGATACCGGCGGGGGTATCGGTTATCTGAATAGTTATGGTAGGTGTAGGTGTGAAGATAACTGTATCGGCATGGGGTTCCTCGCTAAAGGGAACAGGGGGTAAGATATCCACAATAAAAGAACAGAATACGGTATCCGCGTAACAGAGAGCTATATTTCGAACATCGTGCAGGTAGAAATTGACGGTATCCCCATGATCCCATGGCCGGGAGGGTATGAAAATCAGGGTGCCCGGATCGCTCCAGGATAATTCCGGGTCGCGTATAGTAAAGAGCGCCCCTTCAATATTCAGGATCAGCGCGCTGGTATCTACCTCGGATGTTGAGTCGGTGATCAGGAATACTATTTCCTGGAATTCGCAACTGGTAATACCCTCGCAGGGTTGAGGGATCAGGATGGAGACCAGTGGGGAATTTGCTACTGTAACCAGAACTGTATCATAGGCTATGCATCCGATCCGGTCGGTAACGGAGACCGTAAAGGTAGTTGTAGTGGTCGGTGTAGCCAAAGGATTGGGATCGGTATGATCGCTTAGCATATCGATGGGAACCCAGGAATAACTATAGGGTTCAAATCCTCCCCAGCCAGTGGGGCGTCCTCCTATCTCAACCGATTCACCATTGCAAAGTGTGGTGTCAAAACCTGCATCAGCAGATGGGTCGGATATTTGGATATATACGGTATCAACCCCTACGCAGCCGCTGTCGTCAGTAACGGTGCAGATATAATTTGCCGGGGAAGGGGGCCAAACCATCGGATTCGCAACAGTAGTACTGCTGATGTAAGTGGCCGGTGTCCAGCTATAAGAGTAAGGTGGTGATCCTCCATAGGCGGTAGGCGCGCCGCCGATGCGTAGTGATTCACCCAGGCAGATGATGGTGTCCATTCCGGCATAGACATCCGGTGGATTGCCTATACAGATAGGGATATAAATGCAATAATCAATGGAATTGCCGGGTATCGAACTGGTGGTAGTAGTAACTTCGATATGAAAGCAGACGGAGTCGCCTTCACATGCCGGATTGGGGGAGAACCGCCAGGCGGAAGTCCCGGTTTCACCGACGGGATCAAGCAGCGTTCCCCCGTTCAGATTTTGTGGAGTAGTATATTGAGTAAGGGCTCCGCTGACCAGGGTAAGGCATTCCGGGTGATCAATGGTAAGGACGGTCTGCACGTTTTCAGCTATTACACCAAAAGGATGGAAGAAATCGTAATAAGTATTGGTAACCAGGAGTACGAGCTCAAAGGGGTCCGGTGAAATTTCACCGCATCGTGCGCAATTAAGTGTTACCGGGTTAAGGTTAAGTTGGAGATCCCCTTCGGCGACCAGATCTCCACCCAGTCCGTAATATGTAGCAACTTCATGGCTTCCCCCGGCGGGAACGGGCACCGGGTTCCACCAGAGCAGGACGGCGCTGTCAACATAGGGGAGTCCAAATGCGGTATAGGACCAGGCGACATCGTAATATGTTTCCCAATAACCCATGCAGACCCGGTCGGGCATAACTGCCTCCGGGCCGATCAGATCCCCTTGGGCTACTATGCCGGTAAGATCATCGTTTTCCCAGGCTTGCCAGTAGTTGGGGATAGAGGGTGCTACAAAATCAAGCTCATTATCCTCGAAACCGTAAGCGGTGGATATCCGGGTAGCGTCGTTACCGTTAATCATGGTATCGAACTGAAGCAGAACCCCTACATTGTGGGAAGAAGAACTGGTGTTCTCGATCTGATACTGGTAGAGGATGGTTGCGGAACCCGGTCCGTTAATCTGGCGCGGTGATAATTTTTGTGTTATTTCTATCCCTTCCGGCGTTCGCCAGGTAGTCCATATAGTGTCCCCGGCAGAAGAAGGTGCGGAGATCAAAGTTGGGGTTGAAGTCCCGGCAGGAACCCCCCTTATATTATAAAGGTTTCCATCCACATTGAAGGTTACCCAGGAACTCCATGGACGTGGGGAGGCCGGGTCCCAGCCCCCTATATCATGATAGAAATCGTACAGGAGGTCATGATTGGCTAAATCACCCTCCACGAAATCGCCGATCCAGGTGGTTCCCTCTCCCATTTCGGAGGGATCAGGGTCGGTGGTGGCTACACATTCCCGAACATTCTGAGTAGCTATTCCCCCATTATAATTGCTCTGGATACAGATACAGGGCACCAGGGTGGAAGCAGTCTGGCGTTCCGGCATAGCCTGCTTATAAGATGAGACCTCGCCGGGTTCCCCATGAAGATAGGGAACTGAAAACCCCCGTAAGGCAAATAGAATTAATAAAGAAAGAAAAAATGACGGGAAAAAATATCTGACATATCTCTGATTCATTTATCAACCTCTTTCTGAAGATAGACGGTTATAACCAAGCCTTGTGGTTGGTTGTCCCCAATCTCTATGTAACCCTGATGCTGATTGACTATTCTTTGAGCAATGGCTAATCCTAAACCGGAACCCTTTACCTTGGTTGAATAGAAAGGTTTGAAGATCTCTTTTTTATCATTATCAGAGACCCCCCTTCCGGTGTCCCTTACTGAAATTCCTACCATAGTCCCCTCCGAAAAAAGATGGCGCTTTTCAGCAGCCAATTGAATAATTATCTCACCTTTCTCCGGAAAAATAGCTTCAATTGAATTTATCAAGAGATTAAGGAATACATTTTTTAAATAATCTTCCCGCCCTTTGACGTTTATCTCATTTGCCCCTAATTGGTTGGAAATATCAATATTTCCGTTAAAGATTGGATTATTATGCAACTCATCGATAATAGCATCGATTAGTTTATTTATATTCACCGTGGATTGCGTAAACTGTTTAAGAGGGATTTCCCCGATCCGGGCAAACTCAAGGAATTCACCTAAGATCAGTGACAATCGATCGGTTTCCTTTATAATTAAGTTCATCAGCTTTTTATTATCATTTTCTATATTAAGGTCGCTTGCCAGAACTTCCGCGGAACCCCGAATTGAAGCTAATGGGTTACGGATTTCGTGTGCCAGATGTGCTGAAAGCTCCCCAATGGCAGCCATTTTCTCGATTTCCCGAAGATGCTTCTCCGTCTCTTTAATACTGGTGATATCTTCAAAGACCGCAATTGCTCCCTGAAACAGGTCATCCTCGTAAAGGTTTGAAATAACAAGGGCTAAGGGTATCTCATTGTTCAGTTTATTTCTGATGATGATCTCACTGCGGTTTGTATGAGGTGTTTTGGTATTCAAGGTCTTCTCAAATTTTTGACGGATATTCGCTAAACGGTTTTCGGATAATACTTCGAATATTTGTTTATCCTTTACCGTCTCTCCGTGGATATCCAGTATCTCAACCGCGGTCTGGTTGTAAAAGATAACTTTGGCCTCCTGGTTCACGGTTATCAATCCGCTTTTCATGTGTTGCAGAATCCCTTCAGTATCCAGTTTTATTCTTTTAAACTTGGAAAAGACCTCCTCCATCTCCCCGATTTGGGTTTTTAGTTTTCCGGATAGGTAACCGCTCAAAAAAGCCATTGCATAAAGGAAACAGGTAAAGATAAAGGCGCGGAGAAATAGTAATTCGGTATCGGTATAAAGAATGGCATCCAGAGAAGATAAGGTGGGCAAGATCCCGTGATATTCAAGAATCAGGGTAGCGTTAAAGGCTAATACTGCAAAAGTGGCTACTAATAAGGTCCCCACAAACCCGAAAACGAAAGCAGAGCTTAAGATGGAAAACGCAAAGAAAATAGTGAAGGGGCTATCGATTCCGCCTGTAGCGTGTACGATCCCGGCCTCGACCAGAATCTCGAAACATAGCTGCAGGGCGCAAAGGAAGTTAAAACTGATCTCTTTCCTGGTAATCTCCCACATGAAGAGGGCAATCAAATAACTGAGGGTGCCTACGCCGTAAACGATAAACAAGCGGTTCAGCATGATCTGTTTGGGGAGGAGAATTAAAACCGCGCTGAAGATCAGTATAAAGATAACAAAGCGGGATATTAAAAGCCACTTGATCTTACGGACAAAATGTTCTCTCCAGGTAATCAATACTTCTTGCGCCTTTCGGATTTTTATTGAATTTGACCTATAATGTCAAACATGGGCAAATACATGGATATCAGCAATCCACCGATTACTACACCAAGCACCATAATCACGATCGGTTCGATCATTGCTGTCAGGGCATCCACTGCAGCATCAACTTCCTCGTCGTAGAATTCGGCTATTTTGGAGAGCATACCGTCCAGATTGCCTGTTTTTTCGCCTACTCCGATCATCTGCAGGACCATTGGGGGAAATATCTTAGCCTCTTCCAGAGGGGTAGTAATTGTCTCTCCTTCGGATATACTTATCATGGCATGCTGAATGGCTTGCTGGAGCACTAAATTTCCCGAGGCTTTTCCGGTAATCCCAAGAGCGTCAATGAGATTCACTCCACTCTTTAATAGGGTGCCCAGGGTCCTGGTGAAACGGGATATAGCAGTCTTTTTTATTAACATTCCCAGAACCGGAAGTGATAGTTTCATTTTATCAATATATAACTTGGTTTTGGGATTTTTATTCATTAGCCTGAAAGCAACCGCAAGGCCGATGATTAAAAGAATAAAAATAATAAAATTACCCCTGATAAAGTTGCTGAGTGCTAAAACGAACTTGGTAGGACCTGGCAATTCCGCCCCTAATCCCTCGAACATTGCTGCGAATATCGGTATTATAAAGGCTAACATTATTATGGTAACACCTACCGCAAAAACGGAAATGATTGCAGGGTAAACCATTGCTCCTTTTACCTTTCGCCGAAGCCTGTCGGTTTTTTCGCGGTAATCCGCCAATCTTTTGAGGATGGTTTCCAGAGCTCCGCCGATCTCACCGGCTTCCACCATATTTACATACAGCTCATCGAATATACTTTTATGCTTGCCCAGGGCGGCTGCAAGTGTGCTTCCACCCGCAACGGAATCCCTTATGTCCCCAATAGCCTTCGCAAATATCTTGTTTGGGCTCTGGGAAGAGAGTATGTCCAGGCATTGCACTAACGGTAATCCAGCCTCGATCATGGTGGCAAACTGCCTGGTAAAACGGGACAGGTCCACCGATTTGACCTTTTTGCCGATGTTGATCTGGATATCCTTCCGCTTCCGCTTGACATTGGTAACAACGATCTTCTGCCGTCGTAAAAACTTTTGCAGTTCTTCCTTGTTCTTGGCATCCAGAGAACCGGTAACGGTCGCTCCGGAAGTAGTCCGTCCGCTGTATTCAAAAGTAGGCATAATATTATCCTTATCTTAAAAGCTTGCTGTTCTTACTTGCCTTTTCCTGGCAATGATATCGTTCAACTCGGTGATATTAGATGAACGGGCTATGGCTTCCTCCAGGCTGATCTTACGTGCAAGATAGAGCTCCGCTAAGGACATGTTCATCGTATTCATACCATGTTTTTGACCGGCTTGAATAGTTGAATAGATCTGGTGTACCTTATCTTCGCGGATCTGTGCCCTGACAGCAGGTGTCGCCATCAATACCTCGCAGGCTACGCAGCGGCCTCCTCCTATCTTGGGTATTAACTGCTGGGTAACAATAGCTTGAACCACGAAAGCCAATTGAACCCGGATCTGGGTCTGTTGCGTTGTAGGAAAAATGTCAATGATCCGGTTGATGGATTCAGCCGCGGAATTGGTATGCAGGGTCGCAAATACTAAATGACCGGTTTCAGCGACAGTTAAAGCAGCCTGGGTGGTTTCAAGATCCCGCATCTCCCCGATCAATACGACATCCGGGTCCTCCCTGAGCACATGTTTTAAAGCTAATCCAAAGGAAAGGGTGTCTGCAAAAACCTCACGCTGATTGACTAAGCAATTCTTATGTTCGTGGACGAATTCAATGGGATCCTCCACGGTCATAATATGATGATGCCGCTCCTCATTGATTTTATCTATAATCGAGGCCAGTGTAGTGGATTTTCCGGAGCCGGTAGGCCCTGTTACCAGTACCAATCCCCGTGGAAAATTGGCAAATGTTGAGATTACCGGAGGTAAGCCCAGCTCTGCAGAAGTCTGGATTTTTGAAGGGATACTCCTGAGCGCCAGGCCCACATACCCTTTCTGAAGATACGCATTGGCGCGGAAGCGGGAAAGATCGTCGATACCGAACGAAAAATCAAGTTCCCAGTTCTCCTCGAATTTCTGTTTCTGTTTTTCGGTCATCAGGCTATAAGCAAGCTTCTTGGATATCTCCGGATTGATGACCTCATACTGCGTCCGGACCAGGTTGCCATCTATACGGAATTGGGGTGGGCTGCCCACGGTAATATGAAGATCAGAGGAGCCCCTTCTGATCATTTCATCTAAAAGTTGTCTGATTGAAATCATAGTTGTCCTTTCATTGCTGATGTTGGGATTCTAATCGATCATGGTTTCAGCAATTACCTGTTCCACGGTTGTTATTCCCACTTTAAGTTTTTCAATGGCTTCTTCACGGAGGGTAAGCATGCCCTCTGTCCGTGCTACATTCTGGATTTCGATGGCGCTCGCCTCCTCAATGATCATCCTCTGGATTTTTTTGGTAAGATACATCACCTCGAATACCGCAGTTCGGCCGCGATAACCGGTACCAGAGCATTCTGGACAGCCTCTGCCGTGATAGAACTTGATGTTCCTGGCTTCCTGGGTCGATAATCCTAATTGCTCAAGCTCATCCGGGGTAGGCTGATAATCAACCTTGCAATGAGGACAGACCAGTTTTAATAGTCTTTGAGCCACGATCAGTTTAACCGCAGATGCCACCAGAAAGGGTGTGGAACCAAGATCAACCAATCGGGTAATGGTAGCAGGAGCATTATTGGTATGAAGGGTTGAAAAGACCAGATGCCCGGTAAGAGCCGCTTTAATGGCTATCTCGGCAGTTTCATAATCCCGGATCTCACCGACCAGGATGATATCCGGATCCTGACGCAGGAAAGACCTCAATGCAGCCGCAAAAGTGAGCCCTACATCTTCACGTACGCTTACCTGGTTGATACCTCGCAGATTAAACTCTACAGGATCCTCAACCGTCATAATGTTGGTATCACTGGTGTTCAACTCAAGAAGTGCTGAATAGAGGGTAGTGGTCTTTCCCGATCCGGTCGGTCCTACTACCAGGATCATTCCAAAAGGGAGCCTGATGGCGGTTCTGAATAAAGCGGAACCTTTTTCCGGGAAACCCAATTTTCTTAGATCAAGTTTTAAATTAACGGGATCCAGAAGCCTCATCACCACCTTTTCACCGAAAACAGTAGGCAAGACGTTTACACGGATATCGATATTTCGCCCGCCATAAGCGACCTTAATACGGCCGTCCTGAGGCAAGCGCGTCTGGGAGATATTCAGTTTGCTCATGATCTTTATGCGGGATACTACAGCGGCTCTCATCTGAATTGGTAGAGGGGGCATTTCTACCAGGTTCCCATCGATTCGGTAGCGCAACCTTAATTTTTTTTGAAAAGGTTCGATATGAATATCGGAGACATGTTTCATTACCGCATCTGCAATTATCCCATCGACTAGTTTGACCAGCGGTCTTTCATGGATTATCTGTTCTAACTGCGCTTCAGAAAAGTCCTCCTTCTTTTCATCAACGATCTCCATTTCTTCTTCTTCTACCTTATCCATGATTTCGGATAGCATTTCGGAACCATCCTGATAGTATTTATCGATGGCCTGGGCGATTTGAGCTTTAGCTGCAAGTAAAAGCTGTATATCATAACCCAGAGCGAATTTTATGCTATCCAGCATCTGAACATTATGGGGATCGCTGGAGGCAACGAAAAGGGTCTTACCCACCTTCATCGTCCCGATTATATTGTATTTCCGGGCTAACTCCTCGGGAATGATCTTTACCGTGTCAGGATTGAGTTCAATGTCGGAAAGTGTAACCGTACCGATATTAAGCTGCTTGGCGAGAAAGGCATTGATAATGTTTTCATTCTGGATAAACCCTAATTTAAGCAGGATTTCACCAAGCTTCTCGTGGGTTTCCTTCTGCTTTTTAAGGGCCATCTCCAATTGTTCTTCGGTGATGTACCCACTATTTATAAGCATCTCTCCTAAGCGCATTATTATCCTAATTGTCTTTAGCCAATATTGGCTTTAGCCTATGGTTTGAGCAATAACCTGTTCGACCGTTGTCAAACCCTCCTTGATTTTGTTAATAGCGGCTTGCCTTAATGCAACCATATTTTCGTTAATAGCTTGTTTGCGGATCTCATAACTATTCTTATTGGAATTGATCATGTCCCTTATGTTGTCGCTGATAGGCATAATCTCGAAAATTCCGGTACGGCCTTTATAACCTGTATGGTTGCAATGAGGGCAACCTTCCCCACGTAAGAAGGTTGTATTACTGATTTCATCCGGGGTGAATCCCAGAAATTCCAGGTCCAGTGGATTAGGATGGTCTTCAACCTGACAGCGGGGGCAAATAGTTTTGATCAGGCGCTGGGCGGCAATTAATTTTAATGAACTAGCCAGGAAGTGGGGAGGGATACCCAGATTAACCAGCCGGGAAATGGTGCTCGGGGCATCGTTTGTATGCACAGTTGAAAAGACTAAATGGCCGGTCAGAGCCGCTTTGATAGCGATCTCGGCAGTCTCAAGATCCCGGATCTCCCCGATAAGAATAATGTCCGGATCGTGCCGGGGGAATGCCTTCAATACACGTGAAAAGGAAAGCCCGATTTCATCGTGGGTTTGAATCTGGTTTATATTGGGAATATTGTATTCAACAGGGTCTTCAACGGTCATAATGTTTAAATTTTTATCATTCAACTCTATTAAAGAAGAATAAAGGGTGGTGGTCTTTCCTGAACCAGTGGGACCGGTAACCAGTATAATGCCATAGGGAAGATTGATGGCTTGCTTATAAACAGCGATATCCCTCTCAGGGAAACCTAACTGGGTCAAATCCAGGTTCAGCCGAATGGGATCCAGCAAACGCATTGTCAATTTTTCACCATATACAGTGGGAACCGTGGATAGCCGGATATCGATTGTTCGGCGCTGATAGTGAATTTTAAACCGTCCATCCTGAGGCATCCTGGTTTTTGAAATGTCCAGATTCCCCATGATCTTGATCCGGGATACTATCGCCGGCCTCAGATATTGAGGCAAACGGGCCCTCTCAACCAGGTTGCCATCGATACGGTAACGCAACCTGACGTTTTTTTCGAAAGGTTCAATATGAATATCAGATGCGCCGCTTTTCAGGGCTTTCACGATAATATCGTCAACCAGTTTCACAAGGGGCTTATCCTGAACGATATCCTCTAATTGCAGTGGGGTGATATCCTCGGTTGTTTCCTCAACGATCTTGATCTCTTCCTCGTCGGTTTGATCGGTAAAAAGAGAAAGCATATCACTGTCCGGATTATAGTAACGCTCTATAGCATGGGTGATCTGGTTTTCGGGTGCTAACATGGGCTGGATATCAAAACCGGTGGCAAAGGCCAGGTTATCTATCATGGACATATCGGTTGGGGTTGCAGAAGCTATAAAGAGGGTTTTCCCGATCAGCATAGTAGCG
This sequence comes from bacterium, assembly GCA_016930435.1. Classification (GTDB taxonomy): domain Bacteria; phylum UBP14; class UBA6098; order JAFGQG01; family JAFGQG01; genus JAFGGQ01. The sequence goes on along the minus strand of JAFGGQ010000130.1, from coordinate 5,045 downwards.
ATAACCTTGTATTTCCGGGCCAGGTTCTCCGGTATCAGGCGAACAGTTTCGGGAGTTATCTCGAATTCCAGCAGTTGAGTGGTACCAACATTCAATTGCTTCATTAAAGCACTTTTGATTACATTTTCATTTTGAATAAAACCCATTTTCAAAAGTATCTTACCCAGTTTTTCATTGGAGACCTTCTGCTTTTTTAGGGCAGCATCCAGTTGCTCCTGGCTGATATAACCCCCATTGACCAGCATCTCTCCTAAACGGGCCATAGATACCTCCCCGAAATACCGGTTTTAAGCAATCGTCTCTGCAATAACTTGTTCAACGCAGACTATCCCTTCCTTGAGTTTATCGATGGCTGCCATACGAAGGGTTTGCATCCCCTCCTGAATAGATGCCTCCTGAATTTCAATAGCGGTTTTTTTTGTGTTTATCAATTGTTTGATACTCCTTGTTATGGGCATTAGTTCAAAAACAGCGGTTCTGCCCCGATTCCCCGAACCTCCGCAATAAGGACATCCCGCTCCACGGTAAAAACGGATCTGTGATGCTTCTTTGGGATTAAGCTCCAGAATCTCCAGTTCTTCGGGCGTGGGTTGGTATTCGGTTTTGCAGCGAGGGCAGATGGTCTTCAATAATCTCTGGGCCATGATCAGTTTGACTGCCTCACCGATAAGGAAGTTGGGGATCCCGATATCCACCAAACGGGTGATCGTGCTGGAAGCGTCATTGGTATGTAATGTCGAGAATACTAAATGCCCGGTAAGTGCAGCTTTTATGGCTATTTCAGCGGTTTCCTTGTCCCGTATCTCTCCAATCAGCATTATATCAGGGTCTTGACGGAAAAAAGCCCTCAGCACCGTTTGAAAGGTCAATCCGATCTCCGGCTGAACCTGAACCTGGTTGATGTCGGTAATATTGTATTCCACCGGCTGTTCTGCGGTAGTGATGTTAACGCCGGGTTTATTCAGGGTGGAAAGGGCTGAATAGAGAGTTGTGGTCTTCCCGGAACCGGTAGGGCCGGTAACCAGAATCATTCCAAAGGGAAGATTAATAGCCCATTCAAAGAGTTTCAGGCTGCGCTCTGGGAAGCCCAATGTGGTCAAATTTAGCATGAGGTTCTTGGGATCCAGCAGCCTTATAACGATCTTCTCCCCAAAAACCGTTGGTATAATAGAGACTCTGAAGTCAATGGCACGGCCCTGATACTTTATCTTGATACGGCCGTCCTGTGGAATACGCCGCTCTGATATATTCAGACTGGACATTATCTTTATACGGGATGCTACGGCTGCCTTCAACCTGTAGGGCAGAGGTGGCTTTTCGATAAGGGTGCCATCTATCCTGAACCTTAAACGGAGCTCGTTCTCATAGGGCTCAATGTGAATATCGGAAGTCCCGCTCCGGATCGCATCAAGGATGATATGGTCCACTAATTTAACCAGCGGCTTATCCTCGATAGCCCTCTGAAGCTCGAGGTCAGTAAATTCATCGCTATCCTCTACAACCTCCACCTGCTCATCCAATCCTTCCACCAGATTAGAGATGGAACCTAAACCATTATGATAATACCTGTCGATTGCTTTGAGAATAGAGCTTTCCGAAGCAACCACCGGCTGTATTTCGTAACCGGTCTGGAACTTCAATGTGTCTAAAAGTTTCATATTTCGAGGGTCAGCTGTAGCAACAAAAAGTATAGGACCGATTTTGAAAGTAGCGACTATATTGAGCCTCCGGGCTGTTTTCTCGGGGATCAAGGTTACAATGTCCGGGTCCAGCTGTATGTCATCAAGCTTGATACTACCGATATTAAGCTGTTTGGCAAGAAATTCATTCAGAATGTTTTTATCTTTGAGGTATCCCAAACGGAGCAGTACCTGGCCTAATTTCTCGCCGGTTTGCTTCTGTTCGGTGAGAGCGTGATTCAACTGATCGGAAGTGATCCGTCCTGCATTGATTAGCATTTCTCCCAAACGCAGCATTTTTGCTCCTGTTTAGCTGGATTAAGCCGCAGTTCATTCTTAACATATCAAAATAACTTTATAGAAATAATAAGCAAGTATAAAATTATATTGACGAAGCTATTACATATATAAAAAAACTATTGACAAATAAGAGATATAATATAAATTTACTTAATTTTAAGAAAGGCAATCTTATGATCAGAGAATTGCTCCGGAATGAATTTGAAAAATACCTTGCATTAGTGAGTGAATCATTTTCTTCTAAAATCCTGGATTGCTGGGAATTAGCTGCAAAAAGGGGGAATTGGAATGAAGATGAGTTGCTAAATATACCATTTACCCTATTGATTCCGGATTGCCCCTATAGCCTTTTACAACATACGGCAGCAGTCACCGGGATAGCCCTCCGGAGCGGGAAAACCATAAAGGAATACCATCCCCAAATAGAACTGAACCAGGAATACATAATAGTCGGTGGATTACTTCACGATGTGGGTAAGTTATTGGAGTATTCCTCCTCGGAAGGCCGTTTTATGAAGAGTGAAACGGGCAAGTTGCTAAGACATCCTTTCAGCGGCGCTATTCTTGCCGCCGAAACAGGCTTCCCTGCTGAAATAGTCCACATTATTGCAACCCATGCCCATGAAGGTGATAGTGGATACCGCTCCCCGGAATCCATAGCGGTTCACCATGCTGATTTTATTTATTTTGAGACCATAAAAGCGATTCTAAATATCAAGTAAGGAGCTTTCCCACGATGACTTTAATGGCTGACTGCAAGGCTGGTAAGATTCCTGAAATAGTAAAACTGGTAGCAGAATCAGAGGGGGTTTCGCCGGAGTTCGTGAGGGGACAGGTAGCTTCAGGCCGGGTAGTCATTCCGAGAAATAAAAATCGCTCATTTGATCCGATTGGAATTGGACAGGGATTATCAACTAAGGTTAATGCCAATCTGGGTACCTCCCGGGACAAGGCCGATATCGAATTTGAGCTGGCTAAATTAAAGGCTGCTTTGGAGGCAAAAACGGATGCGGTGATGGACCTTTCCACGGGTGGTGACCTTTCCGCGATCAGGAAGGTAATCCTGGATGCCTGTCCTGTCCCGCTGGGGACTGTACCCATTTACGAAACTGCCATTCGTATGGTCGAGAATCAACTTCCTATGGTCAATATGAACTCGGAATCCATTTTTTCAACCATTGAGGATCAGGCTCGCATGGGTGTAGATTTTATTACCGTGCATTGCGGAGTTACCCGGAACCTGGTCAGGATGCTTCTGGAAGGTGACCGCTTGATGGAGGTAGTTAGCCGGGGAGGCTCCTTTCTGATCGAATGGGTACATTATAATCAGGCTGAGAACCCTTTATATGAGCATTATGATCGTTTATTAGAGTTAGCCAGGGAGTATGAGTTGACCCTTAGCCTGGGGGATGGCCTTCGGCCGGGTACTATTATAGATGCTACCGATAAACCCCAGATACAGGAGTTGGTAACACTGGGCGAACTGGTTGAAAGGGCCCGGAAAGCGGATGTGCAAAGTATGGTGGAGGGGCCTGGCCATATTCCGGTGAACCAGATTGAAACCAATGTAAGGCTTGAAAAATCGCTTTGTAAGGATGCTCCATTTTACGTCTTGGGGCCCATTGTAACCGACATTGCACCTGGTTATGACCATATAACCTCGGCGATTGGCGGGGCACTGGCGGGTTCTTTCGGAGCGGATTTCCTTTGTTATGTCACCCGAGCTGAACACCTCTGCCTTCCAGACAGGGAGAGCGTATGGGAAGGGGTAATGGCAGCGCGTATCGCTGCACATGCCGCAGACCTGGCAAAGGGATTTAACAAGGCCTGGGAATGGGACCGCCAGATGAGCAAAGCACGGAAAAAACTGGACTGGGAAAAGATGCTCTCCCTGGCAATCGATCCTGAACTGGCAAGGAAGACCAGGGCTACTATTCCTCCCGAAAAAGAAGAAGTATGTACTATGTGCGGGGAGTTCTGCGCCCTGAAAAAGATCGGGGAAATTAAAGCCTGAAACCTCTTTTAAAAGGAGTTTTTATGCTGGTGGTTGGAGTAACAGGCTCTATCGGGACAGGAAAAAGCACTGTCTGCAAAATATTCAAAGAGCTGGGAGCTTACCTTATCAATGCGGATATCATGGGCCACGATATACTGAGAAGAAAATCAATAAAAGAAAAGTTGATAAACCTTTTCAGCGATGCTATTTTGGATGCCGATAAGAATGTGGACCGGGATAAATTGGCTGCCATAGTCTTCGATAATAAAAAGGAACTTAAAAAACTCGATGATACCGTCCACCCACAACTGGTCAAGGAAATAAAGATGGCCCTTAATAATCTTAAGGATACAAATTACCCCGGGATAGTGGTCATTGACGCAGCTTTGATCTATAAATGGGACGTTTTTAACTGGTTAGATTACCTGATAGTTGTGGACGCGCCAATCTGGCATCGGGCTAAACGCCTTGTTAAAACCCGGGGATATACCGATGACCAAGCCCAAAAAAGGATAAACGTTACCTCACTGGACATTAAAAAATTAAATCCCCACATCGATTTTATTATTCGGAATAACGGTACCCTGAATGAATTGAGACCTAAAGTGGTCAAGGTATGGATAGAGCTGAAATCAGAACAGGAAATCCGGTTAAATAACTAAGTCCTGCTATGGTCTTTATTCTGAATTGTCTTATACGAAGTTGATGGCAAAACAATCGGCATTAACCGGAGTAGTCAGGGCGAGAACTGAAGGATACCAACACTTAAAACCGTTTGATGCAATTGATGTTTTCTCTTTAAAACGAGATAGTGATGCAGCTTATCCTAATATAGATTATTATTCTATGAAAAAATGATGTAATGAATTGCAGTAAAATAGGTTAGCATATTCTATATAAAGCATTATATAATAAAAATATTATTAAGTCAAACAATATCAATAGAATAATACTATTAAATTTATAAATTTTCCCCATTTATCAGGTCGGAATATCCTTTTTACAATAATATAAATATATAGTTTTCATGATTGATATTCAGAATTTAATAATGGAGGTCAGACTAAATT
>JAFGGQ010000129.1 GCA_016930435.1 bacterium | reverse complement strand
TGCCACGAATGCACTAATGGTTCTTATTCGTGAATTAGTGGCTTATAATACAATTCTTCTTGAATTTAATCTCAGTTCTCCAACATTAACAATTAATGCCAGTTTATTATCTGATACTTTCAAATAATTATGCTCGCCAGGTTTTGTATTTTAATATTATATATTTTCCTTCATTCATTGTTGGGCGTTGATAAAGCTCTTCTTTCCGGCTTGGCTTTTCCCGTTGTCTATCCGGAAATCTCCCACCCCGATCCACGGAGAAACGTTATGCCGGGTTGTATCTGCAGATTCGTATAAAACTTCGTTTGCAAAGGAAGAATCTGCGCGGATCCAACTTTCAGTTTCACTATTATACCACCAGTAAACATTCCGGCATAGAGCGATCTCGATTTTGTCCTGGTTTATTTCGGTATAATCGCACTCTCCTTCCTCGAACCACATGCTTACACCGCATGAGTCTTCCCATGTACAGCCCACCCCGATCCGGACCGGTCCAGAAAAAGACACCGTACTCTGGAAGAGTGTATCCATAATATACCAGAAGCGTTCATCGTGCTCATCTTCCGGCTCGATTGGATCGATCATATCGAGGCCTACCACATGGGTATAGTTATATATTTGACCGGTTAAATAACAATCAGAAACGGTGATAACGGCATTGCGTCGGCGTGTATATTCGAGGAGGTAATTACCCGGGGGCAATTCCCTCAGGTCTGCGGTAATAGTATCATCAAAGGAACTGTCCCTATAGGTGGTATCGTAACTATAAGTGAAAGTATTAGAGCCTGCGGATATGGGTCTGAAGAATTCACTGTAGTAGCCGATAGCAATCTCCATTTCGGCATTTTCATAAAAATCCCAGGCGTTGGCAATACCGGAATTAATGTTCAGGGGGATGGTTACTATCTCATAGATATCCTCTGTATAGCCCCAAAAATCTGTTATAATTAAAAATATTTCATTGTTTGTACCCGGGCATATTCCATGGTCAAATTCATCCAGATCGCAGCCGTCGATAGATATCGTATTAATTGATTCCGGAAACATGGTAATAAAGCCCAGGTAATTTTCAAATCCGACAGTGTCGTTTAGCCAGATTTCCATCCCCAGGATACATTCATTAGGGACATTATCCACGCTTACTACAAAACCGATGTCCTGTCCATAAGAAGCTGTAATCTCATCCGGGCTTACTGAAATATGCAAGTGGGAATCGGCAATTATAGTATCCACACTAAATACGATATCTATTCTATCGTAATGGTCCAGCATTGTTTCGCCGTATAGATTAACTATCAGTTCATATTCCCCGGGCTGGGTGATATTACCTTCCAGGATCAGGGTATCGTTGATCGCCTGCTGCCAGCTCTTGGCGGGAACCGTGAGGGTTTTGTAATCCGAGCTTACAAGCCTGTTGGAGTTCTGGTAAATAGCTGAATGCAGCTCAAGATTCTGTGGGGTTTCCCGGGGATTATATATTCTTACCCATGGATGGATCTTATGTTTATTTGAAATGATGGGCATATTACCACCTGATATTCCGACCCAGTTATACCCCTTCTGATTGCCGGGGATGACCTCTAATTTGAGTTTGGCTGCGGTTGGCCGTAATCCTAACGGTCGGGCTGAAGTGTCGGGATCGAGATAAATACCGTAGGGTTCAAGTTCGGTATAACCGACTGACAGTGTAGGGGTTTTATAGGCCTCGCTTTCTGATTTAGGAATGGTAACTGCGAGATAATAATTCTTGAAACACCCGGCGATCGAGATATCGCCATAGGTATGAGCATCAGCGATAATATCGTGCCACCATTTTTCCTTGTACATACCGGTTTCGACATCGGACGGGTCATGAATTACAATTTGTTCGTTATCCTCCCCGGGATTAATCCACCCTACCACCAGAACCATGTGAGCCTCGGAGCCTTCGTAAGAACTCAAATATAATCCTACAACACGGTTACTGTCGATCACCTGCGCTTGCAGGTATTTTCTTAAACTGCTTGGGTACCATGGAGCATATATGCTGGGCTTCTTTCCCACCTGGGCATTAACGAAATTGGAGTAGTCCCATCCGAATCTCATTTTATATGCGCTGGCGCCATCAGCCCAACCTATCCTTCCGGCCACCTCCCAGAACTTTGTAGAGATCCATGCTTCCGGGATATTATAGTAATAATGATCGAACATAGCGGTTACGGTTGCCCAGCAATGATCTGTATTGTACTGTTCGTAATAAGGAATTCCTTCGTGAACAACGTTGTGATAGGCCAATTTTGCTGACCGGGTACCCGTTTGCCAGGGCCAGGCTAACTCAATATATTCAGGGGATCCAATGATCAGTAGAGAATATTCTCCTCCGGATATTCCGGGTACCGCAGTATGAACAACCTCATCGGGATTCTGCCATATCGCCACCAGTGAATCGGAAGTTGCTTCTGCCGGGACTGGTCCGCTCAGCCGAATAGAATCAGGATCGGCGGTGGTCAGCAGGTGGTAGCATAGCTTATCCGGCACGGGATCCCGTTCACTGATATCGATGCTCATGAAAACTGTCATACCGGTATTTCCGTAAATATCAAGCGATGTTCCGTCGGTCAAGACCAACGTCCCTTCGCCGGTTACCTTCAGGCTATCGGCATCCAGCGCAGGAAAGGGATCTTCGCTTGTGGGATAATTATTATCATTATTGTCCGGGTTCTCTGCGTTCGAGCAGAAATAGAGCAATAAGGATATAAGGATTAAAACATACAAAAGGCATTTAATCGAATCCATTTCACTTCACCTGTTGTTAATCTGTTGTTTTCCAATTTTCATTTAATTATTTTTTAGACAAATATAATTCTTTATGGTAAAAAGTGAAACATTTTTAAAATAATTGCCAATAAATTTTGATATATTTTTCATTGTAATTGTTTCCTGTCCTATTTTATCAAACAAGGAAAACGGGTTTAATAATTCTATTGACCTTTTTATGATTCATTATATAATTTTGTGTTTATAAAAGCTTTTAATAATTGGTATAATTTATAGCAGGAGGTAAAAATGTCAGCCAAAGTTCTAATCTGTGATGCCATGGACCCCAAGGTCAAAGATGAAATAATGAATAAATATGATGCTGCCGAGAAGACCGGTATGACCCCCGAGGAGGTAGCCCAGGTAGTACCCGGATATGACGCGGTAATTGTTAGAAGTGCTACAAAAATCAGGAAAGTAGCCATTGATGCTATGGACACTATGAAAGTGATCATCCGCGGTGGTGTAGGCCTGGATAACATTGATGTGGATTATGCTAAAGAGAAGGGTATTGCAGTAGAGAATACTCCATCTGCATCTTCGCCTTCGGTTGCGGAATTAGCATTGGCCCATACCCTGAGTTTACTTCGTTTTATTCCTATTTCTAATGTGACCATGCGGAAGGGTGAATGGAACAAGAAGCAATACAAGGGCCGTGAGATCAGCGGAAAAACCGTAGGGGTCATCGGGGTAGGAAGGATCGGCAAGGAATTTGCAAAAAAGGCTTCTGCTCTGGGCGCCAAAGTAATCGGTTATGACTGTTACCTGGATAGTTGTGATTTACCGGAAGTGGAAATGGTTTCCAAAGATGATCTTTTACAGCGTTCGGACATCATCTCCCTTCATATTCCGGCTTCTGAGGCTCCGGTGATCGGAGCTGCTGAGATTGCTTTAATGAAGGACAATGCCATCCTAGTGAATTGTGCGCGGGGAGGTGTTGTAGATGAAAAGGCCTTATTGGAAGCCCTTAATAACGGTAAATTTTGGGGTGTAGGTATTGATGTCTGGGAAGAAGAGCCCACTCATAATCAAGACCTGGTCAATCACCCCAAGGTTTCAGCTACTCCTCATCTGGGAGCTAATGCGGTTGAGGGCCAGGCCAGGGTAGGAGCTGAAGTACTTCAGATACTGCAAAAATATTTCGGATAGTCAAATAAAACAAAACAGCCATATTAAAGTATTTAAGGGCATGTTGGGGAAACATGCCCTTAAATATTGATTGGGAACCTGCATAGTTGGGGATACGCGCAGGTCCTTTTATATATAGGTGTAGGAGCTTTTGTTAAAAACCCTCCGATGTTAGGATGATGATAATATTATCATTGTCGTAAACATTAGGGCCTTCACCATTGGGGCCGAATGATCCCACTACGGCAGCCGTGGTAGTGTCGTTCAGCTTATAATCCGCATCAAAGAAGTAGTTATTCCCCCAGGGATCAATGGGGATTGAATCGCTATATGGTCCATACCAGCTTGGGTAAGGAAAGATTCCATCATTTCTTGTCAAACCGGCACGGCCGCTGTTAAGGTCAAAAACCTCATTATCTCCGCCATCAAGGCTTACGCCATCAGCGTCGGGTACACCAACCGCAACATGCGCTGGCCATTGACCAGTTTCCTCCCCCATAATTACTATCCCTTTGGCGATGGCGTTCAATTGCAGGTGGGATTCCGCCCCTCTGGCCCTATCGGTAAGATTTCCATAGGCGACTAATGCTAATGCCGCAAGAATCCCAATAATTACAACCACCACCATCAATTCAATTAATGTAAACCCAACTTTTTTCATAATGGTTTTGCTATCTACACAATTTGAACTTCATTAACAAAAGTAACAAAAGCCGTGCCAATTCAGTAATCTGTTTATTATTCAATATATTCAGCAAACTTTTACACGTAAAAAATACAATATTTTACTGCATTTTGAAATGGATTAATGCGAATTTCGCATTTTGCTCATGAAAACCTGTTCCCGATAATCCTTCAATTTAAAATATCTTTTTGAATAATATATATTGACTTCAGACTAAATGGCATTAATATTTAATTCAGTTTTACCCAGGGCTTCATTGATTCGTCTTTTTCTGAATCAATGAGGTTTGTTAATGGTTTATGAGCACAGTATTTTTTAACACCATAAACTCAGGAGGAAATTATGTTCCGAAGACTGATGTTCGTTTTGACCACGTTGTTGTTTTTATCATCGATGGTTTTCGCCCAGATCCCCAGATTGATAAGTTACCAGGGCTATCTTACCGATGACACCGAGGAGCGGGTACCGGTACCCGATGGTCGTTATACAATCGTTTTCCGTATCTATGATGCAGAATTCGGTGGAACTATGCTTTGGATAGAGAACCAGAGTGTGGATGTGGAAAATGGTTTATATAGCACCATGCTGGGAAGCTATACCCCTTTGGACCTTCCATTTGATGAGCCGTACTGGCTACAAATAGAATTCAATTCCATCCTTCTGACTCCCCGTTACCAGTTGGGGGCAGCCCCTTACGCGCTTAACGCTCCTTTCCCTGACAGCGTTATTTATGCTTCTGAAGCGGGGGTCGCCCACAGTGTATTATGGTCGGACATCGATGGGATACCCTATGGATTAGGTGATGGTGACGATTATATGGCTGGTGAAGCCGCTGGTGGAGATCTTACGGGGACCTATCCGAACCCCGGTGTGGCAAGATTGAGGGGTATTGGAATTTCAGTCTCCCCGCCGGTCAGCGGCCAGGTATTGAAGTTTGACGGCTTGTCCTGGGGACCGGCCTCTGACCTTACCGGAGGCGCTTCCGGGGCTCTTAATGACCTTACCGATGTCAATGCCCCATCCCCTGCAACCGGTGAAGTGATCAAATGGAACGGTTCGTCCTGGGCAAATGCGCCAGATAACGCAGGCGGCGGCTCGGTGGGTTCACTTTCAGAAGTCCTTGCCGTTGGTAATTCAGCGGGTATCTATGATATCGACCTGAATAATAATGCCCTCCTGAATATCGACTGGTTCAATTCCGATAACGGCTCCGGATCCCTCCTTGATGCTGACTTCCTCGACGGTGAAGACAGCGATTATTATCTCGATTGGGATAATTTTACGGATATTCCTGCCGGGTTGGCAGATGGCGACGATTACATGGCTGGTGAAGCCGCTGGTGGAGATCTTACCGGGACCTATCCGAATCCGGAGTTAGGGTCATTCGGGGCTATGAACGGCCAGGTACTCAAATGGAACTCTGGTTCCTTGAGCTGGGAAGCGGCCAATGATCTAACCGGCGGAGCAGGAGGCAACCTCGATGATCTTGGGGATGTTAACGTTCCTGCCCCTGCTGCCGGTGAAGTTCTCAAATGGAACGGTGCAGAATGGACCAATGCCCCGGATGCTACTGGCGGCGGTGCGGTCGGCTCACTCGCAGATGTACTGACCATCGGTAATTCTGCCGGGATAAACAACCTGAATATGAACAATAATGCCATTCTAAACATCGACTGGGCAACATCCGATGATGGTGCTGGCTCTCTTCTTGATGCAGATCTCCTGGATGGTCAGCACGGCACTTATTACCTGGATTGGTCTAATTTCACCGGTGTTCCCGGGGACCTTGCCGATGGTGATGATTATATGAATGGCGAAGCTGCTGGAGCCGATCTGGACGGCACATACCCGAATCCACAGGTTGTTGGGTTGCGATCGATACCCCTGTCGTCTGTTGCACCCTCGCCTAATCAGATACTGAAATTCAATGGGATTCAATGGGCACCCGCTGAAGACCTGACCGGCGGGGCTGGCGGTGGTATCGGAGGAAGTGGAACCGCTGATAAATTGGCTATCTGGGAAGACGACTCCACAATAGGAGCTCCCGCCCCCATTTACTGGGATGAAACCGACCAGGAGCTGGGACTGGGAACCCCCTCTCCCACCGCTAAATTGGATATCAGGGGGACCAGACACATTAGTGTAACTACCGATGGAATATTGAACATCGGGGATCCCGCTGATAGGCATATCACTTTGGACAATAATGAGATTCACGCCCGGAATGGCAGCGCACCAGCAGAGTTATATATAAATGACTTTGGAGGATTTGTATATATAGCCCGTAATCTGCTCGTCGATCATGATTCAGGATTTGTCAGTATTGGTAATGCTACCCGTAACGAGAAGCTCACTCTTCATGGAGTTCTTAGTATGAAGGAGGGCACCCCTCCTTCCAGCAGTGCAGATTTCGGAAAACTATATGTCAAAGGGTCAGACAGTCGGTTGTACTTCATGGATGATGGCGGAACCGAATACGACCTGTTAGCAGGTGGAGGAGGCGGGGATAATGACTGGGCTTACTCCAGCGGGAGCGGCCTTTCCGGTGAAATATATCACAGCGGTGACATTGCGGCAGGTGAGGTTACTGACCCGGACGGCTATGGTTTGTATGTTCAGAATTATAGCAATAGTAAAGCTGCGGTTAGAGGAACTGATCAATCAGGGACTATTTTCGCAGAAGGGCAACTGGGGGTTTTAGCCCCAAATTACCTGCCCTATAATCCAGTCAATATTGGTGTTTTAGGGATAAAACCTGATGCTGGAGAAAATGGGGTTGCGATTTATGGCTGGAATAATGACACCAACGAAATCAATTACGCCCTATACGCGGTCTGCGATGGCGCCGGAGTCAACAACTATGGAATTTATTCAGAAGCCACTGGCGCTACCAACAATTATGCCGGTTATTTTAATGGCTATGGTTATTTCGAAGCGGGGTCTGCCCCTAACATGAATACATTAACCGTGTCAAATCCCGATACCTTTTTTGCCTTGCGTTTATTGGGGCCAGGGGTTTATACTTCATTAGCCCGGTTGAACTGGGGAGACGGACAATTTGTTTATCTGGAAGAATGGTTAGACGACCACCTCAAGATACACTCCAACAATTTATTATGGCTTGATGCCAGTATGGTAGGTATTGGTATTCCCAACCCGTTTGCCAAAGTACAAATAAATACCAACAGTTTTATTAATTATCCACAAGTTCTATTATATGAAGATGAAAACGAGTTTGCCAGGTTAAGCTTTATGAATACTTCTGGTACGGAGTATTTTACAATCGCAGGAATGACCAAGGAAACTGGATTACCTGGAGATGCGCGGCTTAATTTCTATTACTCCGAAACAGGGGATTTAGTGACTATATCAGGAAATGGTAATGTAGGCATTGGCACTTCTGAACCCGCCCACCGGTTAGAAATCTTGAACGATATCAACGAAGGGAACCGTGAAGGAACTGTTCATATTTATAGCAATAATTCGCACTACTCTTCCGCTCTTGTTGGAGTCGGGAATTCCGATGGAACACCAACCGCCCCCTATATTTATAGCATTGGTATAATAGGTGGATACGGAACAGGACCGTGGCCTGGATCAGCAAACATCGGGACATGGGGCCACAATTACGGGGCAGGCTCCAGCGGGTATGGTGTAGTTGGCAGTTATGGTGCAGATATTGACACTCCTACAAACTGGGGCTATATTGGAGGCTTTGATTACGCTGGTTACTTTCAGGGCAAGGGATATTTTACAAATAACCTGGGAGTGGGTGTAGCTCCCCGGAATAAGGTTGGCCTTAATGCTTATCAATACACCTCCATGGATACCTCTTTTGGTGGCTATTTCGACGCGGTAGGCTTTGAAGACGATGGTTACTCCTACGGAGTTTATGCCAAAGCAAATTCTTATGGCGGGGGTGCGGGACCGGAGCACTCATACGGTGTATATGGTACAGCTACTTCAGCCTTTGGCACCGCCTTTGGTGGTTATTTTGCAGTAGAGAGTATCGATGATTTTGGAGTCTGCGGGGTCCAGGGTGACCTTTCCTTCGAAGAATGGCCTTTTTGGGTACCTGGTGGTCTATTTATAGGCAGAAATGGAGTTGCTGGATTTACTACTAATACATCTGGTTATGGAGTAGTTGGAATCAATACTGGTGGTGGCTCAGGTACAGGAACAGTATATGGAGTTTACGGAAAGGGTGAGAACGGATCGACTGCCTATGGAGTTTATGGAACAACCTTTGGAAGCGCAGTCACACGTTATGGTGTATATGCATCCGGAAATCTGGGCTGCTCCGGTACCAAACCTGCGGTAGTGGCTACCAGCGAAGGACCCCGTGAAATGTACGCTATGGAATCTCCTAATCTCTGGTTCGAAGATTTTGGAATAGGAATCGTAAATTCGGGTCAGGCAACTATAGCTCTTAAAGATGATTACCTTGAAACGGTTACCATAAACGATGAAAATCCACTTATGGTCTATATCACGCCCCTGGCCCCCCTGGGTAATTGGTGGGTCGAAAATACCCAGAATGGTTTTATACTGAATGCTCCTGATGCCCCTTGTGAAGCACAATTTAACTACCGCGTTGTAGCTAAAAGAAAGCTTTATGAGGACCTTCGGATGAAAATTGTACCGGGTCTATATGCGGATCCTTTTCTCTATCCGGACATTAATGATGTTCCCAGCGAATATTTGGAGGAATGGCTTAATAATAAAAACGGAGGGCAACAGACTGAATAGTCGATAATTGCTGCTGAATAGATAAAATCACATTGCTATTGATAGGGGCTGTGGCTTCCGGATTGACTGGATTCTCCCGTAGTAATGATATTATGTTATCCGTGAATTTCCCTGTAGTATTCTACATTCTCCATCCCGTTGATCTACATTCTGGCTTTTTATTAAGCGACAAAAGTGGAATTTCATCAGTCCATTGTAATTTAACCTTCAATCCGGAACGGGTCAAAATCGCTATTTAGGCATCCGAATACCAACAATGCCATCATAAAACCGTTTATTATACAAACATTCTTTAAAATCCATTCACCCTCGATTGATTACATCGCTAACTTAATGCCACTAAATATGCGATAATAGATTCCCAACCAATAATCAACCAGCGATTTTGACCGAGTCCAGCTACTGCAGGACTCCCACAGCCCATTCAAGCTGCGCACAAAAAAAATGCCTGTTTGAAAAAAAAACCTTGCGTTTATCTATTCTCCCAATTTATATATACTGAAGTTATTTTTATAAACGGACTAATAATTGTTTGCTCTATCTTTAAAGCAATTTACGTTAGTAGTCGTTTGGCAAATATGAGAAAAAGCATCACAGTTATCCTTTTTTTCTAACTTTTTAACCAACATGAAAGGGACAAAATGCGAAAAGTCAGTGTAGTTGTTTTTATCCTAATAATCATTTTATTCTCTTCTGCATTGAGTATTCCCAGATTGATAACCTACCAGGGACGAATAACTGATAACGCTGGTTTAGGTATTACAGACACCGTCCAAATAGTATTTCGACTATTCAATTCGGATACCGGAAACATTATTATTTGGGAAGAACTCCATGCCGGGGTCACAGTTCATAAGGGATTATTCGATGTCATTCTGGGTTCTCTTACCCCTTTGGACCTGGCCTTTGACATTGAATACTGGTTGGAGATCTGGGTTGATGGCGATCATCTGGAGCCCCGTGTAATGCTCACCGCTTCCCCTTATGCCTTCAGGGCAGCCATCGCCGATTCTGTTGTGGGTGGCAGTGGTACCGGAGGTGGAGCTGCTGAACTTGATGACCTTAATGATGTCAGCACGACAGGTGTTGTCAATGGCCAGGTATTAAAGTGGATGGATGTTCCCGGCGAATGGCGACCTGCAAATGATATCGGCGGGGCAGGCACTACGGATAACTGGGGTACCCAGGTAGCGATAACCGACCCATCCCTGATAGGCGATGGTACCCTGATCGAACCACTGGGACTGAATTGGGATACCCTGTACAACTACATTAACCAGAACATTATTCTCGATGATCTTGCCAATGTAAATTCCGCCGGCGTAGAGGACGGCTATGTACTGACATGGGTGGAAGCGGTTAACCAGTGGAGACCTACCTCCGTTGATTCAGGTGGTATTGGCGATAACTGGGGAACACAAGTGGTAATTCACGATAATTCGCTGTTCGGAAATGGTTCTATCGTGGAATCCCTCTCGGTTAATTGGGACACCCTCACTGCCTATGTTGATACATATATAACTTTAAATCACCTTCAGGATGTGTTGATCGATTCGGTGATGGATAATCAGGTGCTGGGCTGGAATGCTGTTGATTCTGTCTGGAAACCGGTGTTTGATTTCGACGATGACTTTGAAAACGAACTTATCGATCAAATCATCTGGGAACCGGTTGATTCTCTGGGTTCGTTGCATAATACACTGAGAATTATCGAAAATTCAATTGAATGGGATATCACTGTTCCGGTTACCCAGGACAGCCTGGAAGACAACTCCATTTCCGATCTGGGGGATGTTCAAGCGGAAACCCCCGGAATCGGCGACCTTCTGCAATATACTAATCCCCATTGGTCAAATATCCCGGTTAATGATTTTTTTAATAACCATAATCTCCGGGATTTTGGCGATGTTCAAGATACAACACCTCCATTGGGCGGTATTTTAGTATATACAGCTGATTCAAACTGGACACCTCTTATCAGTATTTTTGATATAATAAGCTTATGGTATGATGAAGGTGATTATATCGAACCCCTTGACACTACTGCGGAGATTGTAGATTTCCGGATATATGACCGTGATACCACCTGGCTGCTTCAGGTGAGGGATCTGGCCAGTGAATTTGCTGGTGAGTGGTACGGGATGCAAATCGAGCGCTGGGGTCCGGCTGCTTCCGATGGTTACGGATTGTGGGCTCGCGCCAGTACCGCCGAGGGAGTAGCGCCTGGCAGCGAATTTTACGGAGTAAAAGGTGTCGCATCCGGAGGGTCAATGGTTTATGGACTCTATGGGGATGGAGACGATCCGGGAGCAGAAGGTATTGGCTATGGCGTATATGGCCGCGGACATGATGCCGGCGGCTATTTCTACGGGCCCGATAATGATGGCGAAAAAGCATCACTTAAACTCCAAACAGGAAGCCAATATATGCTCCTCGATGGAAATGAGATCGATGCCGTGAATGATTTACTTTATCTCCAAAATAATACCGGCAGTGGGGTTGTAGTTCGGAATGGCGGATTCAGTATCGGTGGCGAAAGCTCTGATAATAATGATCTTCTGCTCAACCATGCCATTCAGTTAGCCACTGACTCCTTACTTGGAAGTGATTATCACGATCACACCGGCGCGCTAATATACTCCTCTTTAAATTCCGGGTGGGGGACTGGGAAACTGCATATCAATCTCGCTGATGATTGGCGGTCATATCATTCTGAAAGCGCTTTGGAGATCGGACAGTATGAATCCGGATTCAATGGTCAACTGGGTGTAGGCACTTATGAACCTGAAGGCAAATTCCATGTTGCGCCTACTAATGATGGAACATTGGATCAACACGCGGAAGTAGGGGGCTATGTTGGTGCTGGTGGAACCAGATGGCAATCCTTCACTGCGGGTATGGACGGGTTTTTTATAAAGGTTGGACTTTATTTATGGACAGATATCATTGCATATCTTAGAATATATGAAGGAGAAGGGACAGGTGGTACCTTAATTGCAGAACAAGTTGAAAATCGCGATATTCCCGGTTGGGACTGGTATTATTTTACTTTTAATGATCCTGCGATTCTTGAGAATGGTTCTGTTTATACAATAGTCCTGACTGCTATGCCTGATTCCGGCACTTTTGCCTGGGGTATTGGAGCAGGTAATCCCTATGCGGGAGGCCGTTCAAACGGGGATCCTGATAAAGACTTTATGTTTGAGACCTATATGTCCGGTGTCAAAAATACAAACTTCGTGGTCACCGAAGAAGGAAAAGTGGGAATTGGTACTACAAATCCCGAAGCAACCTTAGAAGTCCACGGGACAGTCCACCTCTTCAGTGAAATTCAAGATATTGATGAGGATGTTGAATATTATGCTGAAACCGACGGGTTTTTGGTTTTTAGCGGTGAAAGGATTTACGATCTGGTAATATTTGCAGATGAAGACCCGGGTTTAACTTCGCCTAATGATATTTACTACTTCTGCACTTTTGAAAGTTCTCACCAATCAGGAACCTCTGTACCAGTTCCAGCAGGATATTACTTCAAATTTTCGGCCACTCCCACTTCAAGCACAATTGGTTGGTGGCAAAAATCCTGGATACCAATGGGTAAATGATCTCAGATGTCTGATTAACATATTTATAATAAAAGGCGGTGAAGGATGTTTAAAATCCGGATATGGCTGTTTGTATTAATTATATCTGTGGCATTTTTTAACTTTCTGTGGGGGCAATATGCTGCGGTACCACCATTTGCAGGTGATATTACCACCCATCTACTAAATGAGGGCCTTGTCGCTATGGAAGTTAAAACTTTCCAGGATGCCCTGAACGGTCCCGGGGAACTATATTTACTATACGCTTTACACTCAAAAGCAGGCACACTTCTCGACAATCGCATTATCCCGGTTGCCCAGTATGGCAAGGAATTGGAGTTGTTAGGTGAATTCTGCCTGGGTAATCAATTTGCCCAGTTTCACGATCTGTGGCAAGGCTTTCCTGAATATGGTTCGGAGAACCTGTACTCTATAAAACCCGGCCAATCTTGCCCGGGAGATCACAGCAACAGCTTTAACACCATAAACGCAGCCCCGAATATCAATTTCAGCCTGAAGGATAGCTCAACCATCTCCCTGAACCTTGTTTACCTGGAATACGGAAAGAGCTTCATGGTGGAACACTCCTTCCTAAACGCCCGTCAGGTTTACGACCATAACACATCCTCCTTGCTTACTGGTGAAGAGCTTTCCAACTGGTACTGCCCCGATATAAGCCGAATTATGCTTCGAAGTCATTTTTCCCTGTCCCCTGATGAATCTGGAAATTATAAATTGGAATTGCATTCTCATCCGTTAACCTGGGCTTACTCATCAGAAGGATTATTTATCAAGGAAAAGGTTAAGGGGGGAAGGCAATGGATCGGTTTCAATTCCGAAAAAAGATTTTCAATTGCTTGCGATGAGTCGAAATATTATGATTATACCTGGACAGCTATAGTCTATGCTTCCCCTTACAATCCTTGTGTAAATCTCGCTGACCCTGCTGGTTTAGATTTTTGGATAAACCAAAGTATCTGGTTCAGTAATGCTCAATTCAATGGAGCAGCCCCACTGCCCTCCCTTGAGCCCTACCCTTACAGGATCGAAACATTCTGTGAACCTTACGCCCTATCTGAACTTCATTTCCCCACTTCGAATCTTAAAAAATATGATCAGCTAAAGAATATCAGCCCGGTAACCAAAGAGCTATTAGGTCTGGACCCCTGCAGGGATGACAGTGATGGGGATGGTGTTCCGGACGGGCTTGAGTTGATCATGAACACCGATCCCCTGGATGCTTATACAGAAGGTGAAGAGCATAATGATTTTGAAATGTATTTTAAGCTTGGAATGTTCCCACCTATTCATCGAAAGCCTGTGGATCCTTTAGTTTCGCCTCAACCCAAGATTTATAAGGATGATATCACTCCCTCCAGCACCTTCCGACCGATGCTTAATCATCGTGCTCAGGGAACTCCTATTCAGTTTAAATATGAACGTTTGGTAAAAGAGGGAGAAGAACGTGAAGCATTAGCATTAAGGGATAGAGCTACTCGAATGTATGTTTACAAACACTATGGTGAAGAAGCCCTGACCCGCTTCGTAAGAGAATTCCGGACACCTCGTATCATGCGCATCGTAGAGGACTGGCCCAGCTATTACGGCGACGAAGATCCTGATTTCGATGGCATCCCCACTATGATGGAAGAACTCGGTCACCTCTTTGGCGGTATGAACTTCGAAGAATACGGTTCACATTACTGGGATCGGCTCCAATTTATCGCTGCTTATTATCCTGCCGGGTATGATGGCAGCCCCCCATCTATGAGCAACTATATTTATACCGATACCCTCACAGGATTTAATTTCGTGAAAACCTTTTCGGAACCGCCTCTCGTTCCCGGCGCAATGGACGGATTCGATACCGATGGCGATGGGCTGGACGATTACTTCGAATACCTCTGGAATTCCTGCCCCCTACTCCAGCATTCCGATAATTCAACAGGAGCCCCTAATGACCATTCCAAGATATATGAATTTTTCACCCCTCCCCGGCCGGATTGGATCTCCCATTTCCAGGACTGGGATGGCGACGCTATTCCCAATGGTGCTGAAATTTATTTCCAGGCTAATGTCTGCGGATGGATCGGGGACCCTTATTGTTCCAGCACGGACTGGGACCAGTATGATGACCGACTCGAATGGATGTCATGGTGGTTCAAATCCGGAGATTACCCCTACCCTCTCGATGATCCTCTCCCTTATGTAGTCCGAAATGGCTGCCACCCCCTAATTCCTGCTTACCCCCAGGTGGACCTCCGGCATGAGAAGGACAAGATCAGATTACCCTTCAACAGCACTTTTACAGCCGCCCGGGGAATATCGGGTTCAAGTGCCCTCACCGCTGAGATCGAAAACGAGGGAGGATTAGGGATTTCCCTCAAACTCGGTTTTATCCCCTGGATATCGCCACACGGTAAGGCTAAAATGACCGCCAAATCTACCAACACCATCACCAACGCCTGGGAAATGACCTCTAACACCACTTACGATTATAGCCAAACTCAGGTGATCAATGTCTTTACCGTCCGGAATATTGGTACTGAACCCCTGGATTATAACCCTTATGGCGATGATTACTTTAACATGGCAGTCGATGTTTACTGGCCCGGAGACATTACCAGAACCTTTGCTGCCCTTCAGGATATCTCCGGAATCGATGGGTTGATCCCCTATTCCGGGGGAACAACAGAATTGCCCGATTCCCTGATCAAATTTTTCAGTCACCGGCTATATGAATTAGTTGGTCTGGAGACCGAAATAGGATCTACTAGTAATGGAATACCAGAGCTGGATCGCTTCAAGAACTTTTGCCTTGGTGTTACCATAGCAAATTCTATAATCTCATTTATCCTTCCTGTTACTCCGGGTATAGGCTATGCAGCCGCTAAGATCGGCGTTACCCTTGAACTGCTCACCGGAACATTTCTCACTGCATCCTATGAGAATGATCTTTACAGAGACTTTATTGACGATTTCGAAAAAGCAGATGTTATGCAGCATGTAATCTCTCAACCTCCCTCATATTGTACAGGAACCGACGGGATTTTCAGTCCCGATAATCTCTGCGATTGGACCTCCATCTTAGCTGCCCATCGTAATTATGTTACCTTGATGTGTGTCTATCCCGGCGAAAGCGACCTGGCTAATATCCTCAAAGAATCACCTGTAAAACCTGAAGGCGAACGTGAATCGCCGGATGATTCATTTTATACCTTTCGAGAATTTGTAAATGTTTATGAAGGAATCAAGATAGAGCAGTTTTTCTATGACGATATAAGCGGTGTGGACAGTCTGATTGGAGTGGGTTGCTTTCCTAATGTTGACTACAACGACACCATCGTTCCCGATGATCCACTCTGTGATACCCTTACCACATTCGGCAGATGGATCATCGTTTCCAGTATCGATACCATTACGGAACCATTCCGCATCGATGATTTCCCTGAAGATCCGACGACCGGAAATAAATATCTGGGGGGTGGTACAATACTGAAAAAAGGCGATATTTTCATTTTATATTATATCCATGACCAGGACTCTGACTCCCTGGAAGACCAGTTAGAGTATGTATTCGGTACGAATCCCAATAACCGGGATACGGATGGCGACGGACTGGGCGATAAATTCGAATTGATAAATGGGCTGGATCCACTTAGTCCAAATACCGATAACTCCTATTACGATGCCTGGGATGGGGATGAGATGAACTTTCTGACCCAAACTGAAGGCTTGCGGGTACCAGTAGGATTGCAGGGGGGGGATACTATCCATACTTCCCGGGATTCCTGGGATGATTTCCTTATGGGAAGTCCCCGGGTGGATAGTTACGGTCACCTTGATTTTGTACCTTATGTTTACAATATGGGAGGTTTTAACTCAAAGAACGACGACCAGTATATGGACGGTAACGTAAACGGCGTACCCGATTGGTTGGAAAAATACTTCCATGATCCATCGGAAAGGTGGGAAGGCCGCTTCAGTATTACATGGGATGGCGAACAAACAATCGAGCACCCTTGGGGCTACAGTGATAATATATTTGAGTTCCATAAAGTCGATTTCCATCCCTCATGTACTACTCACCTGAGCAAAAGAATCACCCTTCCCGCAGACCCGGATAATGGGGTACTTGAGATTAGTTTTGATGACCTTTCTAAAACTAATGATATCTGGGATAACTCCTATATCTATTTTAAACTGTTCAACTGTAATATCCATGTAGAGAAATCCATGGAGCTTTCCTACGATTTTGCCCCGTTAACCTCAAATGCAAAAACGATGTGCATCGATTTCATATTCGAAGAAGGTTCCCGTTCAATCGTTGTCGATTCATTCTTGGATATTACCGGCACCCGAATGCATCCCGCCTGGCGACCCACCGAATCGATCGAAGTGGGTGAATTCAATCGTGTTACCGCCTCCCTGAATCCATTTGTGGGCAAGACAATTATTGGAATCCTGCTGGGATATGAAGACCAACCCAATGAGAATGAAGACCTTGTTCATGCTTATCTTGATAATTTAACTATCAGGGTGAAAAATATTGTCCTTGATTTCGAAGACGAAAATGCCCCCGATGGCGGATTCAGTGAGAACGACCTTATAGGATTTTCCCCCAAATTCAAAGGCTGGAATAATGCTGGTACCATGCCTACTTGTACCCTCTCCGTGCTTCCCAGCCCGGACCCCCGTGAAACTACTTATATCACCATCGATACAATGCCGTTCGGACCCTTTGGCAATGTCTTCGAGGTAAGCGGTTATATGCCCTTATTGGATAAAGAACTTTCGGAAACGGATAATCCAAGCTTCCGCTTTGCTTTACTCCCCAATGACCTGGAATACCGGATCGATGCCTGGACCGCTATGGGTTACTATATCTGGCAAGAGTATTCACCCCAATTTTTGCCTGACCGGCCCGACCTTCCACAGCTTAATCCCCCTAAAGTACTTGTGGACCTTGAAATCTATAATCCCGAAACCGGTGAAACCTGGTATATGCTGGATTACCTGGAGGAAATCGGTGAACACGCTACCGACCAATGGGGAACTCCACTAATATCTTCATTTAGGAACGAAATAGATTCGGACTCAGACCTGGTTTGGCGGCCCGTATCAGGAGATTACTGGCGATATATCGATATCCAATTACCCGATGTTTTGGAAGGATGGCTGGTGCAGGATGTACATCTGATCTATGAAACTGACTTGCCCATGGTGGGGAATCTCCGCGCTTTTGTGGACCATGTCTCCCTCTTTGAGCGAAAGGATGAATTCTATGCCGACGAGTATGGGATAAACGTTCATTTCGGAGATATGATCAATGGCACTTATGATAATAATGCGGATACTATTATAGACTGGGAAGAACGTAATATCCACAATGTGCCCGAAGCCAGATTCTACAATGCCTTTACCAAAACCACTTATGCTTCTCTATTAAAGAGTAATTACACCGGTCCCTGGCAGTTCGATGTCGATACTCTGACCGATGACACAACCTGGCAGTGGTTCCGAACCAGCACTTTGTCCCCCGACACCGCTTACAGCTGGTACGTTACCTTCGCTATTGACCCCCTGGATTCCGCATACAAACTCCCCAAATTCTGGATTCACCCCGATGACATTTTTACTACCCTGCTCGATGTGGACAGCTTTATGACTGCTACATGGGAAGATGATAACCCTCGTAAAATGTATGGTTATATATCCAACATGACCGGGGACCTTGATCATATCTATGATCCTATCATCATCACCCGCCGTGAAAAGGATGGGGGTGAAGGTCTGCTGCATATTACCTCCTTCGATTCCTTAAATGTAGATAGCACTAAACTCTTCGATATTGAACAAACACCGGTTTGCACGCTCTGCACTAAACACTGCCTCTTCCTGATGTATGAGGGCCGGATCGATGAAGGTGAATATTCAGTCGGTTATAAACTGCAGGGAAGAAACCAGATCGTATGGTTCGATCCGGTAAACTCCTCATACCCCGCTAAGTTCCGCTATCCTGTGCCATTCTCTCTGGATGGAGCAGATTCCATCCGTACTGCCGAGTCAATCTGGATAAAAGCCTCCCCTCAAGCTGACGGATATTTAGACAATCTTATCTACCGGAGGGCGTTCTATCGTTCATTCGAACCAAATGAACCGGATGATATTATACTCAACAACCTTACTGTCAGTGAAAACATAGCGGTAGCCGGAGAACACTGTGCGATAGTTCACATTGACGACGCCGGACCATTAGCCCCGCCTCCCACTCATGGTAATTATTTTCTTCGAATTAATGGCGAATTCACTGGTTTCAGCCCCGCCCGGGCCCAGTATGTCCTCTTTGAATTTCCATTTCCCAATGAACTTAGATTTAACGATAACAGCAGCCTCAATTTCAATATCGCTTATAATTTCGATCCCCCTACCGGACTGGGAAACGGGATCATTGACTTTGAACTCGAATTAGAGGGCGGAGGCACTGCCTGGCTTTCGGAATTCTACATCATCGATGACCTGGGTGATATATACGCGCCACAACTCCGGACTGATCCCGTAGGAGGCTGGGTAAATATCAATCTCGGACTGGCAGCATTACCTGAAGGGACAAAAGCCACCAAGGTTGCATTCTACTTTAAAAAACCTACTGTGATAGGTCCCGGTAACTATGAGATTTTCATTGATGAAATATTGATAAGCTTCTAAACTTAAACCGGAGACATACCATGAATAAAAGATCCATAAGTATCCTTGTTATAGGTTTGATTCCGATCATCTTCCGATTAGCCACCATTCACTCTCAGGAGTCTGAAAACACATCATCCAAAGAACCTTTACCCCTGAGATTTTACCAGTATCAATCAGGCAAAATCATTGAAGCCGAAATAGATGGTAAACTTGTCCGGAACAAATACAATGAAATCAGCGCGATTTTGGACATTGAAGCCCGGCCCGTTGATCCATCCAGTCATCACACCCTGCGCATACATTGGGATCCCAGCCAATTTGAACTTAGTGATTATTGCTTAATGAACAAAACCAATCGCAACCTGGAGATCATAAAGGCTAATAGCGAATTGGTAATTTACATCCCCCCCACCGAGGCGATCATCCTCCACATGATACTGAAATCACAGGGAGTTATCGCACCTCAGTACGCCTTTACTCTAAATATCCTTTCTTCTGAGACCGGAAAACCATCGGTTTCGGATCCGGAAATAGTGGTAATGCATAAGGAATTGGTCTTGCAGGGTGAACTTTATGAAGAATCAGATCAAATCCTTCCCCGGGAATTTTCACTTTTCCAGAACCAACCCAATCCTTTTAACCCATCAACTTCAATCGAATATGCGCTGCCTGTTGATTGCGCCATCGATCTCTCCGTTTATGATATCCTGGGCAAGAAAGTGAAAACAATTGATGCCGGTGAAAAGCCTGCCGGGTATTATTCTGCCACCTGGAAAGGCAGGGATAACGACAATAATCCGGTTGCATCCGGGTTGTATTTTATCAAATTAGAGGCTGGTGATTTTAAGGAAGTTGTAAAGGTGCAGTTAATTAAATAGGATTCCTATACAATTTGCCTGGATTAAACGGGATTATGACAAAGGAAAAGAGAAACAAAGGCTTGCCACGAAAACACAAAAACACCAAATCCCACGAAAAAATTCAAATTAATTCGATTATAATATCAATAATCGAGATGAACCAAAATTTTTAATCCAATTTCAGTTTTTCAGGGGCAATAATTTCGTTTATCCTTTTTGTAACTTCTTCAGCATGTTCGTTATTTTTGGGGTCTTTCAGCCATTTTATAATATCGTCATCTTATCCTTACGGGATTTATCTTATCTCTTGCTGTAATTTACCAAAAATATTTTCGGCCCCGCTTCGCGGGGCAAATAGTCAAACCCCGTTAGAAGTCTATTCATTATCTCATCCTCTTAAGTTTCCTAATAATTCGATATTTATTATATTTGACTTAATATCGCTACTATATACACTTCTAACGGGGTCAATCCCGCAAACAGCGCACCGAAAAGCCAGCTTGCTTATTGATGTAGAGCCGGTCGACATCTGTGTAATAGTAGTTCAGGGTTCGGTACCAGGCGAGTGCTGTTGAGTACTCGGAGGAGGACCAGAAGGTCGCGTAGCTCGACATATTGTAGAAAGTACCATCGTTGGTACGGTAGCCGCCCGGCAACGCTGTAAAACCACTCGACCCAAATTCAGGGTCATCTTCCAAATCTCCATCATACCAAAGATCCGCTCTACCCGCAAGTTTACTGCCCTCATTTGTGCCACGATACCAATAAGAATCAGCCTCTGCCGGACTCATACCAAGATAAATCTCAAGCGTTTTCCATTCCTCATCCGTTGGAACATGCCAACCCGCAGGGGCAAGGCACCTTGAATCATCTACTGCATACCAGTTGTAAAGCCTGCCATAGGTAAGAATATTAGAAGGGTCATTGTTATATTCGCAATAAGCCCCGGTTTCGGTATCATCTAAATTCGACCATTCAGTTGCATCAGTTACATTTGGAATTGCCGTGCCGTTCCGGTAATGAGTAACCTTTAAATTCTCCGCCATCCAAACTTGCGAGCCAATAGAAATAATGCGGTAAACATTCCCGTCTATATCAGTTATTGCACCCATTGCCCTTTCTAAAGTATCTGAAAAATATATCCAATAGCCTAATCCGGGAAAAAGAGTATCGGCAATCAAATATGCTCTGGTTTCCGGATTATAACCATACGGATCACCGAGCACTATGGGACTGTTCGTAAAGTTATTTGCTGGTAAAGTAACAGCAGGACCACCAAAAAGGTGCCATCCAGGTTCAAATATACAATCGAGATTATAAGCAAAGCTATCTCCCACCAAATTAATAACTGTGTCTGAACCAACCATTAACCAGAATCCTGTTCCCGCTGTAACATAAGGCATTTCAACATAACTTCCTGATTCCGTGTTGTATTCCCAAGCACTTCCTATGGCCATTGGAAATGCTTCCGTTACTAGTAAAGAGTCAGTAAAGGGTGAAGAAATCATATTCCAACCTCTTTTTAAGTCATACCTCAAGGAATCAAGGGAATTAGCAGAATTAAAAACCATCAGAATAACAATAAGTAATATTTGTAAAAAAATTGAAGATTTCTTCATGTTTTTAACCTTTTATTAAATTAATTTTCTGTCTTTCTAACGGCAAAGCTCACCTGCCGCTATGGAGCGCAGCGGAATAGCGGTCAGGTGGAGCGCCTTGTTAGACCTTTTCGATTCCAAGTATTTTTGTGACAAATTGAGTTCGTGCATAGAAAGCCCTGCTGGTGCTTCCGTGGCCAGCCCCCTTGGTTCTCGGTTGAACCAACACGCCCATCGCGCCTGTAAGATGTTCAAAGCCCCGTGATAGAATGCAGTTTCTCGTCTCTTCGTAGTCTCTTTTTACCTGTTCATATGTGGCTCTGTCGTGGAGGTCAAAAGCCGCAACTCGAACCAACAAGGATCGGTTTTCGCTTTGCGACTCGAATAAACGGGCACATACGACCGCTTTCTTGAGTTTGGCCAACAAATGGCTTTTCTCGAAAGGGGTATTGGCCACATTGTAAGGGTCTATCATAGTAATAGCCATTGTTTCTTTGACCACAACAACACCGTTCGCAAGTCTTTTAAGGGGAACTATTTTTAGTTCCCACGAACCGAAATTTGGCGATTGGGCCGAATTTATTGGAAGTCCTAAATACCGTTCAAGGACATGCCCTGCCCAGCCCTTATTCTTTTTTTCGCCTTTCCAGACAGTGACATCATATTGGCTTGCAAGTGAAACCAAGTCCTTGCCTTCCAACTCCTTTAATTTCCTGATAGCATCTTCTCTTTTCACTGTAGTTCCCCTTTATAGTGCGAAATTTAGGGTCGATTGCCGGATGCCTATCGCATGTTTTAATCGGGCAATAGACAGATTGATAAATTCTGTTTCAAGTTCCGTTCCCACAAACTTCCGATGTTTCTTTATTGCGGCTATACCAGTAGTGGAACTGCCTGAAAAAGGATCAAGGATCAATTCACCTTCGTTTGTTGATGCCAGAATGATTCTTTCCAAGAGAGCAATCGGCTTTTGAGTAGGATGTTTTCCAAATTCCTTTTCCTCTCCGTTAGGTGCAGTGAAAGACCATACGGATTTCATCTGTTTGCCATTATTGACTTCACGCATCGTATCGTAATTGAAACAGTGCTTTGATTTCTCCGTTTTTGCCGCCCAGATTATTGTTTCCGTCGAATGGGTAAAATAGCGGCAAGAAAGGTTCGGAGGTGGATTTGGTTTTTCCCATGTAATGTCGTTGAGAATCTTCATTCCCAGTTGTTGCATGGCATAGCCAACGGAATGAATTACATGGTGTGTCCCGGACACCCAAATTGTGCCGTTTGGCTTCAACACTTTCTGGCATCTTGACAACCAAGAGATGTTAAATTCATGATTGATCTCTGGTCCGTTCGATTTATCCCATTGCCCCTTATCTACCTTCACCATCTTTCCAGCATGGCAGGTAATGCCACCATTTGATAGAAAGTAAGGTGGGTCAGCAAAGATCATATCGAACTTTCCTTCAGGATATTTGGCTATGAGCATATCCATAAACTCGATGCAATTGGCGTGATAAAGCCAAACGCCGAATTCATCATTCCGGAAAATACACTGATTTGGTGAGTATTCGGAACTCTCCATGACCATCAAAGGTAGGGAGTGATTTTCTTCTATCTCCGGATATTCCATTGCTTTAATTATCTCCTTTTTTGGTCTAACATAAGTTTATACTGCCTTATGAAAACAGCAAACCTTGCCATTTTCTGCAGTTTAATTCAAGTTCTTGCATAGGTTGTTTTTTTTCTAAATACACAAAACCTCTTTAATAATCAATAAGTAATTGCAATTTTTCCAAATATTTTACTAAAATCACCGGGAGCACAGCTTATAGCCATGCTCCCTGAATTAGAAAATCTACATCACATCCACACTAACAACATTACTCGGGTCGCTTTCTTCTGCACCATTCAACGCGGTAACATTAACGTTTTTCATCCCAAAATGGAATAATATAATAGCTAAAGGAAAAACGTTTTAACTAATTCCATTATTCAGAAAGCAATAACCATACATAAAGAATATATATTATTCTATCCTTTATAAATTGTAAAGTTGGAATTAGTACAATAGTACTGCGTCATTCCGGTTGTAACTGCGCTATCTTCGTAAGCATTCGAAGGCGAGGAGCCAATGTTCGTAAACG
>JAFGGQ010000128.1 GCA_016930435.1 bacterium | reverse complement strand
TTTCCCGTTCCCGGAACACCGCAACTGAATATATTGAATCCATGACTCTTGATCCCCACGCCGAATTCCATAGCACGCATGGCTCGCTCCTGACCTATAATTGCATGATCCGTCTTGATATTCTTGGTGGTTCTGAATTTGAATTGCCGAAAATCAAATACCTTTTTTAAATCATTTGGCTTCAGTTCCTTGATGGCCATGATAGAAGTACGCTCCTTATATTTAGTATTTAAAACTTTTTCTTCTTCGCGATTATAAGCAGGAAAACTATAGCTATATTCAACCCCTTTATGGTTTGTACCTGCTTTGTAATTCCTCCAATAGTTTCAGAACCTCATCACGGGCTTTATTCTCAAGATCCGGCCGGCACTTGATGCTGAACTCCAGCCAGTAGCCCTCCTTAAGCGGTTTAGTAAAAAGACCTATTGGCAACAATATCTCATGATGGTCGGCCTTTACAACCGCATAATCGCCCTCGATTCGATCGATAAAACCTACTAACTTTACTTCCATTGAAATTGTCCGGTTAAAGTCATCTGATATTCGTTACTTTTACTACCAATATAGTCCTTCAGCGCGTATCGGAAAGAAAAATCTACCAATTTAAACTTTATCTTATGTTCGACCTGATATTCGAGGTATCCATCCTGCGCATTCTGGAAATCCGGATCGTAGTATTTTACACGTGGATTAATCTCAAACTTCTCCAGATTAGAAATCCTGATCCGGGCTTTTAGATAAGTGGTCAATCCTTCCTGGAACTCTGGATCATTTTCTTTCTTATAATTGTTGTACCAATAAAGATTTATATTCTCCCTGAAGGCCCAGTCAAAAATAGCACGGTAATATTCACGCTGAAAAAAATCACCTGTAATATGTTTCTTTTCATGGAAATAGGAAAGAGTGGTTTTTAACCGGAAGGGGGTTCGATAAACCACAGTAGCTTCGACATCGGCATTCGGTGCATTCTCGGGTTTGAATACCCAGTACTCATAACCCCATTTCAGATCGAACATTTTATTTAAAGAATAGCTTGCATTAAAGGCTGTGCCCATTTCTCCCGCTGAAGGGTTATTGAAATCAAATCCGGTACTGTCCAGGGAATCGGTGTAATAATCAGGATTGGATGGTCCTCTTCCATATATATTGAGGAACTGATTACTGTAATCCCAGAATGTCAAACCGCTGAATATCCGGTCCTTTTTATACTCCAGGGATACCGTTTTACCCTGTTCTCTATCCTCTAATATAGCATATTCAATGCTATACCTTAAACTTGAGTAGCTGCCTTCTGAATAAAGGGAGAGCCCCGATTGCCTGAAACGATTATAATCATCAGAAAGCAGCCGGTTATTTAAATAGCTGCTCATGATAGCAAATCCCACTAAATTTCGGGGATCGAAGTGATAGGATAATCTTCCAGCACCAAGGGCAGTTGAGAAAATATCGAATTTATTGTATGATAGTATCACTTCGGGTTCCCAACTCCCGAATTTCTGATTCCACGATAAACCATTTAGCCACAGGTCGTAGGGGTACAGGAAATAGTCTCCGGGGGGGGCTTGCTTCAGGCTTTTGGAAACATATAAATAACCTCCGATAAGCACCCCCTGCGCCCATTCAGACTTGTAATTCCCCAGTATCAAGCTCCCATCTTTGATTTTCCACCGGAAATTACGGCGTTTGCAGATCATATTTCCAAAACCTTCCTGAATCAGATCAAGGTTCACGGACATGCTACGGAGCTCAAAATCGTTGTAAAGGTAATTTTTGGCACTATAATCCAGATCGAACTTCTGATAAGTGTAATATTTATGTTTGCCTTCTATCTGAGCGCGGCCGCGAAGGCTTTTTTCATAAGGAATCACCTTTATAAACCCCAAAATCCGTTCGTAGTCATACGGATAGCGTTTTTGAAAATCCTCAATGCTCTTATAATAACCTTTTTCATCACGGAACTTGTAAATCGCCCGTATTTCCTCGCGGGTAACTCCGGGGATTTCCAACAACCACTCCAGGTTCTCCCCATTTAAATCCACCTTTTCCTGAATCAGCTCCATAAGTTCAACATACTGACTATAGGAAATCTCACCTGAATTTAAAGCATCGATGATTTCCTCCTCAGAAGTGAAATACAATGAGGAGATATTCTGAGCATGGCTGAATCCCGCCATCAATAACACTACCCCCACCAAGATAATTAATGGTATTCGCCACCTATAACAAGTTGCCTGGTAACCGGGCTTCATAAGTAAGGTCTATTCTTTTAGTTTATCGTCCACAATCTTGGCAATACTGGCTACTTTAGTTCCTTCAGCCAGCCTAATCAATTTGACTCCCTGGGTAGCCCTTCCGATTGTAGAGATCTGACTGGCCTTGATCCGTACCAGTATTCCAACGTTACTAATGAGCATCAGTTCATCATCATCGGTAATCTGCTCCATACCAACGACATTCCCGATCTTCTTGGTAACCTTCATGCCAATCACACCTCGCCCACCCCTATGTTGAACCCTAAACTTCTCTACCGGGGTCTTTTTACCATAACCATTCTCGGATACTGTCAGGATCATGGTACCTTCATCAGCCAGGGCTATACCTACTACTTCATCACCCTGTCCCAATCTGATTCCTGTCACACCCTGGCAAGCCCTGCCTATTACCCTCACATCATCAGCAGAAAAACGAATTGCTTTACCAAGTTTTGTCACCAGGATGATATCCTGTTTGTTTTCCATAATACATGCTGCCATGAGTTCATCACCGGGGCGGATTACAATCGCGTTGATCCCGTTTTTCCGTACGTTCTGGTATTCAGCTAAATTGGTACGCTTGATCACACCCATGCGTGTTACGAAAACCAGGTCCACCTCCGGTGAGAATTCCCGAAGAGCAACCATATCGGCAATATCATCTTCTTTGGGAATCTTTAATAGGTTAACGATAGCCATGCCCTTCGCTATTCGGCTTCCCTCAGGCAGTTCATAGACCTTCAGACTATATGCCTGACCCTTTTTAGAAAAGAATAGCACATTATCATGATTGGAGGAAACGAACAGTTTCCTAATGAAATCCTCCTCCTTGGTAGCCATGGCAGTAACCCCTCGTCCACCCCTGTTCTGAGAACGATAAAGATTCATCGGTGTTCGCTTGATATAGTTGGTCTGGGTGACGCTAACTACCATGTCATCATCAGCAATGAGGTCCTCCTCACTCATAATAGGCGAATCATCGATTATAACAGTCCTTCGGGCATCTCCGTATTTATCCTTGAGCTCCTCAAGATCCTCCACTATAATTGCCATGACTTTATTTTCATCGGCGAGGATTTCTTTAAAGTATTTAATCTGTTCTAAGGTTTCTTTAAGTTCCTCAATTAATTTTTCCCGTTGAAGTCCTGTCAGACGTGCAAGACGCATATCCAGTATTGCTTTAGCCTGCTCTTCGGAGAATTTAAAGCAGTTCATCAGTTCATCCTGGGCTTCCGGGGAATCAGAGGACCGCCTGATGATATTGATAACCTCATCCAGGTTATCGATTGCTTTTTTCAAGCCTTCCAGAATATGTGCCCGGTGTTCAGCGATATTCAGGTCGTAAATTGTCCTTCTGACGATCACTTGGCGGCGATGTTCAATGAAAGAGCTAAGGATTGTTTTGAGTCCCATCTGGTGTGGTTGGCCATTATCCAGAGCGAGCATATTTATGCCGTATGTCTCCTCCAGTCGGGTGAATTTGAACAGGTTGTTGACTATCACCTCCGGTATATCCCCGCGCCTCAATTCGATCAGAATTCTCATTCCATCACGGTCAGACTCATCTCTCAGGTCGGTAATACCATCCAGCTTTTTGCTCCTCACCAGATCAGCAATAGATTCAATCACGTGGGCTTTATTAACCTGATAGGGCAATTCGGTTATAATCAGGCATTCCTTCCCGGTTTTTTTTGATGGTTCGATAAGCACTTTGGCCCTCATTTTTATCTTGCCCCTGCCTGTTTTATAGGCCTGGATCAATCCTTCTTTCCCATGAATAAAACCCGCAGTAGGAAAATCAGGACCCTTGATGAATTCCATCAAATCGAAAACGGTAGCTTCCGGATTCCGGATAAGATGGATCAATCCATCGACAACTTCTCCCAGATTATGAGGAGGTATATTGGTAGCCATACCCACCGCAATACCTGAACCTCCATTGACTATCAGGTTGGGGAATGAGGATGGCAATACTACCGGTTCTTGCATTGAACCATCATAATTTGGAATGAAATCAACGGTTTCCTTATTGATATCCTTGATCATCTCCGATGCCAGTTTCTCCATACGAACCTCAGTATAACGCATTGCTGCCGGCATATCACCATCAATAGAGCCAAAGTTACCCTGGCCGTCCACAAGGGGATTCCGAAGCGAAAAATCCTGAGCCATCCTCACCAGAGCATCGTAAATAGCCTGGTCGCCATGAGGATGATACTTACCCATCACATCACCAACGATTCGGGCTGATTTACGGTAAGGCTTTTCATGGGTATTACCCATCTCATACATCCCGAACAATATTCGACGCTGAACCGGTTTCAAACCGTCCCGGACATCAGGAAGAGCCCTGCCCACAATCACGCTCATTGCGTAATCCAGGTAGGATTTCTTCATTTCCTCCTCAATATCTACCTTAATTATTTCTTCGCGTTCAGCCATTTCTCATCTCCTCCACCAGTACCGCTGATCCTTATTTATATGCAATTTTATTTACCTGTTTCTGGTCCAACCTTCGAATAACCTCGATTAGCAGTTTCACCAAATTATCGAAATCATCACGATGTAACACCCCGGAATGTGCGTGAATATATCGTGTAGCAATAGATATAGTCAGGGTTGGCCGGCCCATTTTGGTAAGATTGATCCGTCCTCCATCGGTACCTCCGTACGCTAATGCGCCGTACTGATACGGAATCTTGTTTTCCTTTGCAACTTCGATCACAAAATCACGCAGGCGGGGATTTGGTAGCAAACTTCCATCCATCACCGAGATAGAGGGACCATGCCCTAATTTCTCACCGAATTCTGAATCGTTAGCGCCCGGATAATCACAAGCTAAAGTAACATCGATCGCAATGGCAATATCCGGCTCAATAGCCCAGGCACTTGTACCAGCGCCCCTCAAACCCACCTCCTCCTGTACGGTCCCCACACCGAATAGCGTATTAGGATGTTTGACCCCCTCTAAGCCCTGTAATACCTTGATCACCGAGGCTACGCCGATGCGGTCATCCCAGGCTTTGGCCATTAACATCTTGGGGTCTCCCATAGTCGTAAACGGAGAATAGGGGGTGATTGGATCACCGGGAGCAATCCCTAATTTTTCATGAAGACTCTTGCTTTTTCCGGAATTCTTTTCGTCCAAAGGAGCAGTTGCGCCGATGTCAATAAACATATCATCTAATTTCATCACATTTTTACGTTCCTCTGGAGACAGGCCATGAGGAGCTTTGGAACCCACAACGCCATGGATCTCTTTGCCTTCACGGGTTTTAATCACCATTCTCTGACCAAGAACCACGTGAGACCACCAACCCCCAATGGGATTGAACTTGACATAACCACTTTTAGTGAAACCTTTAACCAAAAATCCAACTTCATCCATGTGTCCGGCCAGCATAATCCGGGGGGATGCATTTACGCCCTTCTTTTTGGCAATAAGACTCCCGATACCGTCCCTGCTGATCTCGGTAAAACCCTGAAGTTCTTCCACCATAATCCTGGCAATATTATCCTCAAAACCAGATATACCGGAGGCTTCAGTTAGCGTTTTCAGTAATTTGTCCGTCTTGTCCATTCTCTCTTCCTTTTGTTTGAACTTTATAATTGATGATCATATATTCGATAGGTCTTGTATATCTCAGCGCCCAGGTCTTCAAGTCCCTTCCTCATCATATAGTTGTCCTCCAATACCCAGGAGAACTCCCCTTCTGTATAGCCCTTAGCATAACCCTCCCGAAAGGTATGATAGTAAAAAGCCAGGTCAATACCCCTTTTACGGTATTCCCTTTTGACACCCATGGTGATTACCCGCACCCGGGAGATCTTACGCCTGAACCATAAAAGCTTGATTATACCAAATGGAAATAACTTGCCGTTCAATCTTTTTAAAGCGTAATTGATATCAGGCAATGTCAGTGAGAAGCCTACCGGCTGATTATCCACTTCAGCAATGAAAACCAGGTCCGGATCCACGATCAATTTCAGATTCTTAGCCAGGTGGTCGAACTCCGCTTCAGTCATAGGCACGAATCCCCAGTTGGCTTCCCAGGCAGAATTATAAATTAACCTGATGCGTTTCACTTCCTTCTCAAAATCTGATAGCCGGATCTTCCTAACACTGAAACTGTTCCTGTTCTGAAGTTTTAAAGCGACCCGTTCCAATCGTTCCGGGATTTTCTTGTCGGGATGGGAAAGATAATAGGCATAGAGATCCTTCGCTTTAGTAAACCCGTATCCTTCAACCAAACCGGAGTAATAAGGCAGATTATAAGTCATCATTACCAACGGGGAATCTTCAAAATTTTCTACCAGCAATCCACAGGTTTCATTGGTGGAGAAATTCATGGGCCCCCTCATAATCTCCATACCACCTTCCCGTAATACCTTTGCCACGGAATCAAAGAGTAAATTTGCTACTCCGTTATCGTTCACACACTCAAAACAACCAAAAAAACCCACCTTTTCATGATGAAAATCAATGTAATTCTGATCGATAATAGCAGCAATCCTTCCCTTAAGATAATGGCCTCTCTTAACCAGGAATAAGGTAACCTGTGAATGGTCGAAAAATGGGTTTTCATGGGGATTATAAAATTTCATTTCCTCTCCGATCAAGGGTGCTACCCAAAAGGGATTACCCTTATATATCTGCCAGGGAAGCCGAATGAAATTACCTAATTCCGACCGGTTATCGACCTTAATGACCTGCAAATCTGTATTTTTCAGGGGGGATCTCAATTTTCTCTCCATATTATATATTATATACCAATTAAATAATATATCATATTCAGGCAATAGAAAATTTATATTTTTTT
>JAFGGQ010000127.1 GCA_016930435.1 bacterium | reverse complement strand
CCGTTTTAAGGTAATAGTAATTAAGTGTATCCCAGTCGATGCAGGCCATTACAGAGTCGCAGGGGATCTTCCAGGCAAAACTGGCGGTGTCCGCGAAGAGCGCATGACCGGACTCGAAGCAATATTCGGTGCTGTCTGCCCAGGCTGCGGTATCGGCGTACATCACCAGTGCGAATACCGTATCCGCATAGATATTGCCATCTACTACAACACTATCTTCTACATAGACATAACCGCTAATATCTGCATTTACATTGACCTGCAGATTGCCATTTACTTCCAGGTTCTGTTGAATATAAACATCATCGTCGAAAGCAGCTCCACCCTGTACATTCAATGAATCATTAATGATTACGTCGTCTTCGAAAAAGGCATTGTCATTAACAAAGAGGTAATTATTAATCAGGAGTGAATCCTTGATTTTGATCCATTCGCTGTTCCAGGCTTCGATGGAATCCAGGGCTACTTCGGGAACCGCCAGCACGGTATCCACGTAGAGGGTTCCGTTGGCAGTGCCGTGAATGACCCTTAGAAATAATGAATCTGGTATATCATCTATATTATTCCAGTTAATATAATAGGTTGTATCCGAATAGATAGATCGGAATGCTTCTTCAACCCAGGAAGCGCTGTCAGCGTACTGGGACCAGAAGGACCAGAAGGCGGTATCCGCAAAGATCGCCGTATCTACATACCCGCCGGTAGCCCATGATGCGGTATCGGAATAAATGGTGTGATATGCATCGAATGCGTACCAGGAGTAATCGACCGTATCCGTTTTAAGGTAATAATAATTCAGGGTATCCCAGTTGATGCAGGCCATTACAGAGTCGCAGGGGATCTTCCAGGCAAATAAAGCGGTATCGGATAACTGGGCATCCATCGCCCAAAGTGCTGAGTCGGCGTAATGAGATAAGAATGCCCACCCGGCACTATCAGCAATATGAGCACCCATCGCCCAAAGTGCTGAGTCGGCGTAATGGGAAAAGAGTGCCTGGAACGCCCACATAGCACTATCAGCAATATGAGCATGTAGGGCCTGACTGGCAAAAAATGCTGTATCCGCATAATGGGACCAGAATGATTGAAAAGCCCACATAGCGCTATCAGCAATATGAGCATGCATAGCATCCATCGCCCAAAGTGCTGAGTCAGCATAATGGGAGAAGAGTGCCTGGAACGCCCACATAGCACTATCAGCAATATGAGCATGCATAGCATCCAAGGCAATAAATGCTGTATCCGCATAATGGGACCAGAATGATTGAAAAGCCCACATAGCACTGTCGGCTAAATGAGCATGAAAGGCATCCATAGCGTAAATGGCAGTGTCCGCTATATGTGAATGCATGGCATCGAAGGCATAACCAGCGGTGTCTGCAAATCCGGCATTGAAGGAATACCAGGCATAATTCACAGTATCTGTTTTCATATAATAATAATCGAGGGTATCCCAGGGGATGCAGGCCATTACCGAATCGCAGGGGATCTTCCAGGCAAAACTGGCGGTATCAGCAAAGAGTGCATGACCGGACTCGAAGCAGTATTCGGTACTGTCTGCCCAGGCCGCAGTATCGGCGTACATCACCAGCGCGAATACGGTATCGGCCCAGATGTTCCCATTTACAATCAGGCTATCTTCGATATAGGCATATCCATTGACGAAGAGGTTTTCATCAACGGTAAGATTTTCATCGATAAATACATCGCCATATATATCCACATCGTCGTCCAGGACAGAGGGACCCAGAACGGTAAGGGAATCATCTATTGTTACATTGCGTCCCACCCAGATGTCCCGCTGAACGAACAGGTCGCGTCTTATCCTGACATCGTATTCAACCAATATACTATCTGTAAAATAAGTAAAGTCCTTTATTTTAATTACGCCATCGTTCCAGGCTTCCATGGAATCCAGTGCGACTTCAGGGACTGCGAGGACGGTATCCACATAGAGTGTTCCGTTTTCGGTACCATGAATAATTCTAAGGAAGAGTGAATCGGGGATCTCTGCGTAGAATGCGGTATCTGCATATATGGCATGACCGGCTTCATCGGCCCAAAGTGCAGAATCAGCTTGGGCAGCATGATCCGCTTCCTGGGCATGTCCGGCTTCATGAGCATAGAGAACGGAGTCGGCCGGGTCGGACCAGTAAACATCGGAGCCATCGGAGGTAAGCACCTGTCCGGGAGCACCAAAACCGGTGCCGTCATCGATGCCGCCGTTAATTATAAGGTCATTGTCCAGAATTACGCTACCGTCGCAGATGTTGACCTCGGCAATAGTGCTTGGGGAGAGGAAGAAGAGCTCTACCCAATCTACCTGAGCACCATAACCCCAATGCAAGTAACCCTCAAATGCAATGTAATAATCACCTGAGGGAGATGGTAATGGTAGTACTATATTAGCCCAGCTATCCTGAGGGGTAGCACATGAATATAACCATGTCCAGGGGCCGGCTGCGGAGGTTTTATAATAGATATTAAGGCTATCGGAATCTGGAGACCAATAGGGACAACGGTACCAGAAGCTTAAGGTTGGGCTGGGGCCTGTAGTAAGGTCAAAATCGGGGGTAACCAGTCGGGTGCGGCTGTTATTATAACCACTCTCCCGGAGCTGTGCAATGTAGCTTCCTTCAAAGGGAGTACCGGATCCACCCGGAGAGCTTGTTTGAGTCCAATCTACAGCATTAGTCACGTATTCCTGGGTCCAGCCGGCGGGGAGAAATGTCCCTTCAAAACCTTCCTGCATCAGGTAGGTTGGGGTACCAGCCATTCCGCTCTGGAACATTCCGCAACCTTCCACCTGCAGCCAATTCAGTATAGTAGTAGAATCTTTGATCAGGATCATCTCATTATGCCAGGCTTCGATGGAATCCAGGGCTACTTCCGGGGTTACCAATACTGTATCAATAAATAATGATCCGGCAACGGTTCCGTATATCTTGTCAAGGTACATAGTATCGGGCACGTTATCGATATTGGACCAATCGATGTAGTAAGTAGTATCAGAGTATGTGGCCCACCAGGCGTGTCCGGCGTTATGTGCCCACATAGCGGTATCGGCGTAGGCAGCCCAATATGCGAAATAAGCGCTTTCAGCATGAGCAGCATAATAAGCGAATAAGGCGCTATCTACTGGTCCGTGTACGTTCTGTCCGTTAATAAAGTAAGATGTATCCGAGTAAGTGGACCACCAGGCGTGTCCGGCGCTATCGGCGTAATGGGCATACTGTGCCCACCAGGCAAAATAAGCGGTATCTGCCCATACTGACCATTGGGCGTGGAAGGCGCTATCGGCGTATGCGGACCAGAATGCCTGTCCGGCGCTATCCGCA
Source organism: bacterium (assembly GCA_016930435.1). Taxonomy (GTDB): domain Bacteria; phylum UBP14; class UBA6098; order JAFGQG01; family JAFGQG01; genus JAFGGQ01. Next base: position 16,693 of record JAFGGQ010000127.1, on the reverse strand, counting down.
TAATATGCGTGTTCTGTAAGCCAGGCAAAGAAGGCGGTATCAGCATAATGGGCATGTTCAGCAAACCAGCTATAATAAGCGGTATCTGCCCATACTGACCATTGGGCGTATAGTGCGCTTTCGGCACGGGCGGCAAACCAGGCGAAGAGTGCAGTATCGGCGTATGCGGACCAGAATGCCTGTCCGGCGCTATCCGCATAGCTGGCATGTTCTGCCCACCAGACAAAGAAGGCGGTATCAGCATAAGTGGACCACCAGGCATAGTTACTGCTTTCTGCGTAGTCCGACCAGTAAGCGTGATAGGCATATTCAGCGGCGCCAGCCAATTCGGCATAGAAGGCAAAGAAAGCGGTATCCGCATAACGGGCTTTCAGGGCTACAATAGCGCTATCGGCCCAGTGAGCGCTTTCGGCCCAGGCTGTGAACCAGGTGAAGAAACTGGTATCGGCGTAAGTGGACCACCAGGCATAATTAGCGCTATCTGCATAATCGGCCATGTAGGCTATCCATGCACTGTCGGCGTGACGGGCGAAACAAGAATAGTGTGCGTAATAGGCGCTGTCAGCGCGGTCGGCAAACCAGGCGAAGATAGCGGTATCGGCAAAACCTGACCACCAGGTAAAGAAGGCGGTATCAGCATAGGTAGCCCAACGGGTCCAGAGTGCGCTGTCGGCCCATTGGGAATGTTGGGACCACCAGGAAAAGATAGCGGTATCGGCATGACCGGACCACCAGGTAAAGAACGCGGTATCTGCGAAAGTAGCCCATTCGGCCCAGAGGGCGCTATCGGCCCATTGGGACCACCAGGCATTGAAAGCGCTATCGGCAAACCGTGCCCAGGCTGCTGTATCCGCAAAACCGCCAGCGGTCCAGGCGAAATCAGCGGTATCGGCATAATGTGATTGGTAAGCCCACCAGGCGCTGTCCGCCCATTGGGACCACCAGGCATAAAAAGCGGTATCCGCAAAGGTAGCCCAACCGGCCCAGAGTGCGCTGTCCGCCCATTGGGACCACCAGGCGTAGAAAGCGCTATCCGCAAACCATGCCCAGGCAGTGGTGTCCGCAAAACCGCCAGCAGCCCAGGCGAAATCAGCGGTATCGGCATAGATAGAATGATAAGCCTCTGTAGCTTCACGGGCACTATCGGCCCAGAAGGCATAATCTACCGCGCCGTAAACATCATGACCGGCAACCGCTCCGGTAGTATCAGAGTAATAGGCATGCCAGGCAAAGGTCGCCGTATCCGAAATAAAGGCAACCATAGCATAGGTAACCGTATCAGTAGTATCCACATAAGCCTGTAGGGTGTCCCAATTGATACACTTCATAATCGTGTCACAGGGGACATTCCAGGCAAAACCCGAAAAATGGGAGTAATTAGCCGTATCAGCTACACCGGAAGTATCCGAATATCCTCCGGCGGCACGGGCATATTCCGCCGTATCCGCATATATAGACCGGATAGCAAAAACTTCGGAAACGATCCTCTGGCGAGGGGAAAGAACATCACATTCCATTTGGATCTCCAACCAGTATTCCGGTCCCGAAAAATCCAGATCAATGGTATTATACCAACCCAGTTCAACATCAAAAAGACCTTTAGTGACAACAACATCATGGATCTCTTCCCACCATAGAATTTCGGGGCCAAACGGAGAATTGCAAATCCGGAAGGTCATTGAAAGAGTGTCATTAATGCCAACGCCATCAAGGTCGGTGAGTTTGGCCTGGTACTTCAGAATTCGAGGAACATCCGCCAGGGAAACACTGACCATGATAATGAATGTAAACAGCAACAGCCCTATCAATAATTTTCGCATCTTGGACTCCTTTGTGTTTTTTGTTGATGCATAATATATAACTTTAATCTTTTCCCAAAGTGTTTAAATCTTTTTACGGGTTTATACCTATAAAATAAAGTTTAAATTTAATGATAAGCTGGCGAATGTCAAGAATAAATTTGAAACAGGAATCATAAATATATGATATTTGCTTGTAAAATTTGAGAGGGACCTTAATTTTTTAAAGTAAAATTTTTTATTATTTCATATTGAAAATCAACAAATAATTTTTGTTTGATAATAATCTACTCTTAATATCTGATAATCCTTTCAAAGATTGTCTTCAGTCCCCTAAAATCCTTTTTATAGGGGCGTAGAAGAATGCGCCAGTCTTATTAAAACAGATAATAATAATTATTGTATTTGAATATTCGGATATTGTATATGTGCTGTCCATTCTCAAAATTAATAAAATTTTTAACTTCTTTTTCTTCAAATTATTTTCCGTTAATTGATGAATATTTCTTATTCCAGAAGTAAAGATTTAATCTCTTCAGGAAGGGGAATTTTACCCACCAATTTCACCTGGCCATCCACGACCAGGGACGGGGTCATCATCACTCCAAAACTGAGGATGTCATTGATATCGGTAATTTTCTCAACTTGATAATCACCATCAAGCTCTTCGATCACCTTTTGGACAATTCGCGCTAATTCTTCACATTTTGGACAACCCGTTCCAAGAATTTGTATCCTCTTCATATCATCGCTCCTATGATTGGCATTTAAACTGAATATTACCCAGAAGGATTTCCTTCCATTCTCCGATCGCTTCGTGTGTCCAGCAGTCGTCCGCGCCAGCGGCTTCTCTCATAACCAGTGCAAGGATAAAAGCCAACTCCTGCACCGTTGCGCCGGCCGCCAAAGCCCCTGCAAAATGCTTTAACACACAGGGTTTAGAACGAGCCTTTATGGATAAAGCAAAGCAGATAAACTGGTAAGTCTTTTCATCAATAGTCATTTTACTTCGGTAAAGTTCATCGATATCGTCCAGCCCCTTAATGAATTCCGGAAAGAACTCCTTTAACATTTTCATCACAGACTCCCTCATTAAGAATTGACAATTATCATAATAAATGATAGATATATTTTAGACTCAGGTATATCCCAATGAGAATAAATATTATTCCGGTAGCAAATTGAGCGCCTCGTTCGAATGAATTGATCTTATTGAACATCCTTGCCATAAGGCGTGAACTGATTGCCAGCAGAATAGTGAATCCGATCACCGGGATAGCAGTTCCAATGCCATAACTTGCGGGTAGTATAAGTGAGGATTGGTATTTCAGGGAGAGGGGGATAAGGGTTCCGAAAAAGAGGGCGGCGGAAATGGGACAGAAAGCAAGCGCGAATATCATCCCCAATAGAACTGCGCCCAATATTCCCGCCTTTTCCGCCCAAACCTGGATTTTTGCAGTATTCTGAATCCCCTTTATTTTCAATCTTAGCAGTCTGGTCAATATCATTCCCACCAGAATTAAAATGGGACCCAAAAATAGATTAACATAATACTGCAGAAAATTGGAGATGCTGGACACTGATAGCGCGCTTGCAGCAATTATAAATGCTACCAACCCATAAGATAGAACCCTTCCAAGGGTATATAATATTCCTGATAGCAAAGTATGAGTGACCTTTCCGGTTCTCTTGCTAATAAATGAAATAGCGGCGATATTAGTGGCTAACGGGCAAGGGCTGATAGATGTCAGGATCCCCAGCCAGAGCGCTGATACTATTCCTAACCATAGATCAGAGACCATATTTTCCTGCCAGTAAATCTATCTCTTCCCGAAGATAATTAAAAAACTCGGTTTTATTATTATATAGACCCCAAACATCATCAAGTACCTTCCACTCCACTTCTTTCCCGTTTTGCCAAACGCTGATAACCAATGATTTGGTAGGCAAATTGTAATTGATAATGAAATGTTCGTTTTGGGGTTCATCCATGTTGATAATCCGCCATTTGAAGCTTCCCGATTTGATCTGATCATCATAAAACTTGCTTACTGCTTCCTCGGAGTATCTCTCAATAGTCCTGCATGCTTTGCAGCGAACGTTCCCGTAAAAATAGGTAGCTACGAGCATAGGACTGTCGAACCGGGGGATGTCTGCTTTTGCTTCTCCATGAGGGTAAAGACCCGGATTGCTTCCGGATACTATATCATAGACAGCAAATCCAACACTGATAATTACAAAAACCAACAAACTGAGGGCCGTTATCTTTTTAAACAATTTTATGTAGTTTGATTTCGACATCTTTTTTTTATTTATCCCACTGCAGTTAATATAAAAATTTCAGGTGTATAGAATATTTGATTTAATCATTTCTTTTTGGAAACTGTTCTCCGATTTCTATAGCATAATCATGCTATAGAAAACATTGCTATCGGTGTTCTTCGATAAAATCCTGTACTTTTTTTCTGATCTGGTCTCTAACTTTTCTGAATGCAGTAAGTTTCTCCTCTTCGGTTCCCGAAAAAGAGGCGGGGTCTTCTAAAGGCCAATAATAACGTTTAGTCACTCCAGGGAAAATAGGACATTGTTCTTCGGCTTCAGCACAGGTAGTTATCACATAACCAAAATGGACCTTCCCCAAATATTCATCGATCTTTTTGGATCGCTGGTTGGAAATATCCATCCCGATTTCCTTCATCACTTTCAGAGTAAGTGGATTGATACCTTTAGGCTCTAAACCTGCGCTATAGGCCTCGAAGTATTCACCCCCGATTTTCCTCAGCAAGGCTTCTCCCATCTGACTCCTTGCCGAATTACCACTGCAGATAAAGAGTACTTTAGCTTTTTTCAAGATTATATCTCCTTAAAAAAAAGTGCCGTAAAACATTCCGGATATTGTTGCCATTACAATTACCAATATTACAAATACCACCGTTTTTTTAGTACCCATCACGCTTCTGATCACGAGCATATTGGGCAATGACAGCGCGGGTCCAGCCAGCAACAAAGCCAATGCCGGGCCTTTACCCATCCCACTTCCCAGCAGGCCCTGCAGGATAGGTACCTCGGTAAGTGTAGCAAAGTACATGAAGGCCCCTACAACCGAGGCGAAAAGATTGGCCCACAGGGAGTTACCTCCTACAGCGGCGCTTACCCAGGATGAGGGGATAATCCCTTCATGCCCGGGTCTGCCCAGCAGAAAACCGGCGATCAAAACCCCGAAAAGAAGCAGGGGCAGAATTTGTTTGGCAAAACCCCAGGTGCTGGAGAACCATTCCCGTCCTTCACCATCTGTAGTATTTAAAACTACGGATAATCCAATAATACCAACGGTAAAAGGTATCATCGGTTGACCCCTAAGTCCCCAGGCAAGCAACGCAGTGGGAAGGGCGACCAGCAGTATTTTCCACCATTTGAGCTTAAACCAGACGATCAACGTGAATCCCAGGAAGAGTGCCCAGATTCCGGTCACTGCCCATTTCCATGAATAGATAGTATGCCATATTCCGGATTGAGCCGCCGGCTTGCCCCAATTTGCGAATATCAGGATAGCCACCATAGCCAAAAAATAAAGAGCATTCTGCCAAAGGGGCCGTGTGGTTTCGGCTTCCGGCAGGGCCATTTGCACCTGTGCCTTTTTGAGTTCTTCCTTCCGGAAAGCCAAATGCATTAATAATCCGATGATAATGCTGAACAATATAGCCCCGAGTGCACGGGCGATGCCCATTTCTACTCCCAGTACCCGGGCAGTAAGGACGATCGCCAGTACATTTATAGCAGGGCCGGCATAGAGAAAAGTTGTTGCAGGGCCCAATCCCGCGCCCATTTTATAGATTCCGGCAAAAAGAGGAAGAACCGTACAGGAACATACCGCCAATATAGAACCCGAAACGGAAGCCACCCCGTAAGCTATGATCTTATTTGCCCGGGCACCCAGATACTTCATCACCGAAGCCTGACTGATAAAAACTCCAATGGCGCCGGCGATGAAAAAGGCAGGGATCAGGCATAGCAGAACATGCTCACGGGCATAGTCTTTGACCAACCCAAACGCCTCAAAAAGGGCATTGTCAAAACGGATATTCCCGAGGGGGAGATAAAATGCCCCCAAAAATACTAACACCATCAACAGCAGCTTTTTCCATTCAGTTTTCCAGGAAACCATGCTACTCCTCTTCTAAAAGACCAGATTTTATCAGGGACAGACTATTCATAATGGTGTTCTTTCCCCTTACCATGGTAATCACCATCTTCACCGGCACAAGGCTCTAATTCCGCTAACACCTTATCAATATTATCCCTGGATATCTGGGAGGAAAGCAGTCTGGATAACTCTTCCTTCGCTGTATTAAAAATGAGTACTGTAGGGAATGATCGGACCTTGAATTTCTTGCCTAATTCAGGATTATCAGCATCATTTATGGTTAGATAAACAACATCATTCTGAACCGGATCATAATATGATTCAAAACTTGCTTTGGCATCCAGACAGCGCTTTTTAACGCAATTACAGGCCTTGGTTGTGTAGAAAAAGACCACCACCGGCTTCCCCGTCTCGAAAGCCTCTTCATAGTTGGCCGGCACGGTCTCCAGGGACCCCGTTGAAACATCTTCCTCCGCTAAAACAAGATTTATACTGACCAACATTATAAACAGTACTGGTAAAATCAACGATTTCATAATAAAACTCCATTAGTTAATTTGTTTAAGGTTTTCTTTTCACACGAACATCACTTGCAGCATTGGGCAATTTTCATCTGGGACTCAGCACGGTCAATGATCACCTTCTCTATACATTCAAAGAAATTCAGTACACAGGGCATCCTAAGGTTGTAAATCATCATGGTGCCATGCTTTTCATCATCTATTATACCGGAATTCCTGAGAATGCTTAAATGCTTGGATACGGTGGAGATATCGGCCCCGACTTTATCCGTAATCTCACAGACACACTGCTTTCTCTGGCTCAATTCTTCCACGATAAGCAGCCGTGTGGGATGAGCCAGCGCCTTAAATATCTTAGCTCTTTCTTCGAGCAGCTTAAATCTTTCTTTTTCCATATAAGTTCCCTGTTAAAAGTTGTTTATTGGTAATTTAGCCAAATAGCCAAATATGTCAAGCTACTTTTTTTATTTTTTTCTCTGCATAAAAGATTTGTAAGAAATGGTTTAGGCTTTTTTGAAAAAAATTCAAATAATATTGCAGGTGAACCATTTTTTTTATAAAGCCCTTTTATAACCTCGTCTAAATTGCTTAAAGGATATTCATACATTGCCATTCACCGGCATCATATCTGCCTTGTTACAGCCGGTCTGGAGTTCCGTTTAAGATTGACAACGTTATCTTAAAGAATATATTGGCTTTAAAAAAATGGGACATTTAAGGATATTATGATAATTAAGCAGGAGACCAAAAGGGTTCTGGGATGGCTGTTCATCCTTTTTGATCTGATAGTGATCAATCTTAGTTTTGCAGCGGGTTGGTGGATCCGGTTTGAATCGGGCTGGCTGCCACTCGATAAGCCCTACCAGCCCTATAATGCTTATTTTGATCCGGGCTTATTGGTGAGTCTAATCTGGGTACTGGTCTTTGCCTATCTTAAGGTTTACCAGGTCAACATTCTGGATCCTGTTAAAAAGGATATTCTGCGGTTAATTAAGGGGAGTTTCTTTGCTGCCTTTATTACTATGGCTTTAAGCTTCATATACCGGGGTTATTCTTATTCAAGGCTGACTTTCGGCCTTGGGGTTATCCTGATAATAATTGTGTTGATATTCTCCCACTGGGCATTTAAAGCGGTCATTAAAGGGCTGGTTCGCAAGGGATTCTGGATATCAAGGACCATTATTATAGGTTCAGGAGAGACTGCCCGGATGCTATTGAACCATTATCTGCGTGAACCATTGATGATGCCGGGACTTGTCGGTTTTCTGACCGTCGGCAGCGCCCCGCATCGTATCCCAACCCGGTTTATAAGGGGTGACTTAGGAGACCTGAAGAGGGTTCTTATACAGAATAATATTGACCAATTAATTCTTGCAGATACTCATCTTCCGGAAGAAAAGATCATCTGGATCATCTATGAATGCAGAAAGGAGAATGTCCTGTTTGAGATGGTGCCTATGTTTCATAACCTGATGAGGGGTAATGTTCATTCGGTAACCATGGGCTCCCTCACTATGCTCTCCTTTCCGGATATAGCTCTAAAGGGCTGGCAAAGGGTAGCTAAACGCTTGTTCGACCTTATATTATCGGTCTGTTTTCTGGTGCTCTGTCTTCCCCTGATAATCATTATTGCTCTTGTAATAAAGCTAACCACTACGGGGCCGGTATTTTTCAAACAGAAGCGGGTTGGTCGGAATGGACGTATCTTTGACATGTTGAAGTTCAGGACCATGTGCCTGAAAGCCGAGGAACTGCAGGAATGTCTTCACCCTCTTAACGAATCGGATGGACCCTTTTTCAAGATCCGTTGTGATCCCCGGATTACGAGGCCAGGGCGCTTTTTACGAAGGTTCAGTCTGGACGAACTCCCTCAGCTTTTCAACGTCGCTAAAGGGGAGATGAGCCTGGTAGGTCCCAGACCACCACTGCTCTCCGAGCTCAGGGAATACCGGAAATGGCATCTTAAGAGGATCGATACTATTCCCGGTCTTACCGGTCTATGGCAGGTTTCCGGGCGCTCCGATCTCCCTTTTGACACCATGGCAAAGCTGGACCTCTATTATATCAATAATTGGTCATTATGGATGGATCTAACAATATTGGTTCGTACTATTCCAGCCATCATTTCCGGTAAAGGGGCATATTAATAACCATCAGGCTATGATATAGCCTTGGAAATGCAAATTTTATCCTGAAGTTTATATTCTGATATCCTGTTTTTCGATATTTCAGGCATTACAGTTAATTGCAACTGTATTAAACGGGTTCAAGCCGCCGGAACCATTTAAAACAATGAAAGCTGTCCTTCCTGAAGGGCGATATCTTTCAATTTTGGATAATACCTCTTTAATTCTTCGGGAACCCTGATCGGTTCATTTACTAATTTGAACTTCAACTGCAGAATATTCACCAGGGCTTTCCCCTTAAAATGGTTGTTGGTGATCACCAGCAATTGCTCTACCTGCTCTTTTAACTTCAATATGATTTCGTACCAGGGGAGCAGTTCGCGATCGCTGTAAAGGTAATCATAGCGGTCACCCGGTGCGCTGTTTTCCCGGAACCAATTTTCATGATTCCTTCCATGCAGGCGTATGTAACCAAGCTTACTGGTATGGTATTCGGTGATTCCAAGGGATCGTCCCACCATTGGTTGGTCAATATTCACAAAGGCGATATCATGGTCTTCTAAAAAGCGCAGGTATTCCTGATGATTCCAGCTATTATGGCGCATTTCCACTGCCCTGGGGTATTCCCCGAAATTTTTCAGGATAATCTCCAGGTGGTTCATATTCTCTGCGGTCCTATGAAATGAATAAGGGAATTGAATCAGTAATGCGCTGATCTTGTTATTTTCGGCAAGTGGTTTTATAGAAGCCTTGAAGGTTTTTATATCGCTGGCATCGAAACCGTTCTGATCATGGGTGAATTTTTGCCAGAGTTTAATTGTAAAGGTAAATTCCGGTGAGACCTTTGGGCTATTATTCAAATTGGTCAGCCATTTTTTAAATACCGCTGGTTTCAGGGGATTATAGAAAGTGCTGTTGATCTCAATAATATCCACATACTGGGCCAAATAGGTTAGTTTATCAAAATTCCGGGGCTTTGAAATGGGATAAACAAGATTATCCCAATCAGGATAAGAGAATCCTGCTGGTCCCATGTAAACCTTTGCAGTCATATTCAAAATATAATCAACACCGTCAATACCGCAACGATTTTATCAATTTCATTATAAAGGTGGACAAAAAAGGGGCAGAGATTATAAAAATTTCTACCCCTTGGTATTTAATACGGGCCTTTCAAGGAAAAAGCCGGGTGGCAAAGCTTCCTGCCCTCCCTAATTCCATTGAAATTTATTAGCCCATTTTTTTCATATTCTCAACGATAGCATAACCGAATTCACTGGCTTTAATGGGTTTTACATCGCCCATCTGACGGGCCAGGTCATAGGTTACCCTTTTCTGTTCGATGGTGGCTTCAATACCCTTTTCGATCAGTTCAGCGGCTTCCGGCCAGCCCAGGTAATCGAGCATCATCACCCCGGACAGGATTAATGAAGTGGGATTGACCTTGTCCTGGTTCCGGTATTTTGGAGCGGAGCCATGGGTGGGTTCGAAAAGGGCGATATAATCACCAATATTGGCTCCGGGGGCAATGCCTAACCCGCCGATCTGACCGGCTGCGGCATCGGAGATGTAGTCGCCATTGAGGTTGGGAAGGGCTACCACGTCGTACTCATCGGTTCGGGTGAGTAATTGCTGGAACATCTGGTCGGCAATACGATCCTTAATCAGGATACGGTCGCCCTGGTTACCGGCGGGGCGGCCACCTCTTAGGTGCGCATAAGCCCCTTCCTTCACCGTGGGTGTTACTCCATCATCGGCAATTACCTGATCCCAAAGTTCCGATTCGGTAATAATGTGATCCCGGAACTCATCAACAGCAAGCTCATAACCCCAGTCCTTGAAAGCTCCCTCGGTGAATTTCATAATATTACCTTTATGAACCAGGGTAACGCTTTCCCGGTTTTTATCAATGGCATACTGGACCGCTTTACGAACCAGGCGCTTTGATCCGAAAATGCTGATGGGTTTGACACCGATTCCAGAATCATCCCTAACCTTTACCCCAAGCTCGTTTTTCATGAAATCGATGATCTTCTTGGCTTCAGGAGTCCCCTGTTTCCATTCCACACCGGCATAAACATCCTCGGTATTCTCCCTGAAAATAACGATATCCAGTCTTTCGGGATGTTTCATGGGTGACGGAACACCCCTATAATATTTCACGGGGCGTACGCAGGCATAAAGATCCATGATCTGACGCATGGAAACGTTCAGGCTGCGGTAACCGCCACCCACCGGGGTGGTCAATGGTCCCTTGATTGCAACCAGAAAATGGCGGATCGCGGTGATGGTATCCTCGGGTAAAGGCTCACCATACTTTTCAATGGCCTTTTCCCCGGCATAAACCTCAAACCAGGAGATCTTCTTCTTGCCTCCATAAGCCACTTCAATAGCACCATCCCAGACTATTTTGGACGCCCTCATAATATCCGGACCGATTCCATCGCCCTCGATAAAGGGAATAATGGGATTATCCGGGAAAATGTACTTGCCATCAACTATTTCGATCTTTTCCCCTGTTGTGGGGGGAGCCAGCTTTTTAAATTCTACCACCTCTTAACCTCCTTACAAGTTTTGTTTCTTTATATAATTGAGTTTTCCTCCACTATAAAGGATCTCCTTTTGACGATCGGACAGCTTAAATCTAAGGGGAATTTCCTTCCTTTTCATGGTAAGCCTTGCCGTTACAGTCTGATTGTTCTTAAGGGCTTCATATAACCCTCCGATTTCTATGGGATCACCCTTATCGATCAATTCATAATCGCCCTCATTCACAAAATACAGGGGAATTATCCCGAAGTTAACCAGATTGTCGGCGTGGATGCGTTCGATGCTCTGGGCGATTACCACCTTAACTCCCAGGTACATGGGGCAGATCGCGGCATGTTCCCGGGAGGAGCCCTGACCATAGCTTAAACCGGCGACGATCACATTATCGATCCCTTTAGCTTTATTGTCAAGACTACAATGGGAGCAGCTTTCGTCCACCGGCTCAAAAACAAATTCGGCATACTTGGGGATATTGGATCTGTATTTCAAACGCCGCCCTGCAGGCATGATATGATCAGTAGTTATCTTGTCCCCCACCTTGATGATCACCTCTCCCTTGATATTATCCTTCAGGGGATCGGATACGGGTGGTTTACCTATATTGGGACCGCGCAATATCTCCACCTGTTCGCCTTCCGGGCCAGGAGGGATGATCATGCTGTCATCGATGATAAACTTCTCGGGCATTGGTACTATCGGAAAGGACCATATATCTGAAGCTGTGGGATCGGTAACTTCACCGGTCAGGGCGGCTACTGCGGCGATTGCCGGGCTGACCAGATAGACCTTGGCATCTGGTGTCCCCGAACGCCCCTTGAAATTACGGTTATTGGTGCGCAGTGATACACCTTCGGAGTTCGGTGAAAAGCCTGCTCCAATGCAGAAATTACAGGTTGGTTCGGCGATTCGGGCACCGCTCTGAATAAGTGTTTCCAGATAGCCGGATTGGGTCAGCATGAGCATCACCTGGCGAGAACCCGGAGTGATGATCAGGCTGGTCGCCGGGTTTACAGTATGGCCCTTCAATATCCGGGCTACGGTAGCCAGGTCCTGGAAAGACGCATTGGTGCAACTTCCGATACATACCTGGTCCACCCTCATTCCGCTGAGATTGGCAATAGTATCGATATTCCCGGGGCTATGGGGACAGGCGGCCAGGGGAACTAATTGATCTAAATCGATATCTATCACACGATCATAATCGGCATCGGGATCGGATAGTAATTCGCGGAAATCCTTTTCCCGGTTTTGAGCCCTAAGAAAGTTCAGGGTGTTCTGGTCCGATGGGAACAAGGAACAGGTAACCCCCGTCTCCGCGCCCATATTGGTGATGGTAGCCCGGGCCGGAACATCCAGATATTGTATCCCTTCTCCGCTATATTCCAGGGCGCATCCCACATTACCCTTAGTGCTCAAATGTTCCAGTACTTTCAGGATAATATCTTTAGCGGTAACCCACAGGGGCAATTTACCATTGAGGTTAATCTTAATTACCCGGGGATAATCCAGGTAAAATGGCGCGCCGGCAAGGGCAGTAGCAACATCCAAACCTCCGACGCCAATGGACATCATTCCGATACCCCCGTTGGTGGGAGTGTGACTGTCCGAACCCAGCAGCACATTACCCGGGACTCCGAACCGTTCCAGATGAACCTGATGACAGATACCGTTACCAGGGCGCGAAAAATACAAACCGAATTTCCGTGCTGTGGATTGAAGGTAACGGTGATCATCCATATTCTCAAAACCATCCTGCATAGTATTATGATCCACATAAGAGACCGACAGCTTTGTTCTAATCCGCGGCAATTCCATGGTCTCGAATTCCAGGTACACCATGGTACCGGTAGCATCCTGGGTAAGGGTTTGGTCAACCTTTATCCCAACCCTTTCTCCGGGGATCGGTTTCCCTTCAACAAGATGTTCTTTAATTATCTTATCAATCAAATTATCGCCCATAAATACTCCTTTGGTATGTGCCCTGGGTTGTACTATATTTTTAAAGCAGGTGGGATCAGACATAGCAACATAAGCCTGATCCCCCTTTGCCGATCAGATTTAATTATTCTTAACCTATATTAAAGGCTCTTAATATAACAGGGGCCTTTAAAGCACGCTCGAAGGGTCAACCCGGATCGAGGTGTTTAGGCAAACATATCCTCCAGGTCTTTCAGATAAACGGACTTGGGTCTTTCGATGGCCAAACCCATTGCCCGGGACCAGATCAACTGGGTTAGTACGCCGATAGCTCTGGAAACCCCGAATAAAACAGTGTAATAATCATATTCTACCACACCGTAGTAAACCTGCAGGCAGCCCGAGTGAGCATCAACATTAGGCCAGGGATTCTTGGCTTTACCATGTTCCATGAGAATGTCCGGTACCAGGTCGAACAGCATACTGACTACCTTGAAGATCTCGTCATCGGGTAGATACTTCAGCGCAAATTTCCGTTGCGCGGTGTACCGGGGGTCGGTTACCCTGAGCACGGCATGTCCGTAACCGGGGATAACCTGACCGCTGTTGAGGGTATCCCAGAGAAACTTGGATAATTGTTCTTTGGTCGGAACCCCGCCGCCCAATTTTTCCTTAACTCCCATTATCCAGCGAAGGACTTCCTGGTTAGCCAGACCATGCAAGGGGCCAGCCAGTCCGTTTATCCCTGCGGAAAGCGAATAGAAGGCATCGGAAAGGGCGGAACCCACCAGGTGAGTAGTATGGGCACTGACATTGCCGGTTTCATGGTCGCAATGCAGGAACAGGTATAATCTCATCAGTTCCTTATATTCATCATTCTCCACGCCCATCATGTGTGCGTAATTGCCGCCCCAGTCCAGATTGGGATCAGCTGAAATCTGTTTGTTGCCTTTATAGGACCTTCGATAGATGTAAGCGGCAATGCCGGGCAGCTTGGCTAAGAGGTTCATAACATCCTCATACATCGGGTCCCAAAGATCATACTTGGAAATTCCCTCCCGATACTGCTGGCTGAACAAGGACTCTTTCTGAAGCGCAAGGATTCCGGTAGATAGTTGGGTCATAGGATGCATATCTGTAGGAAGCGAATCCAGTATCTTGTAAACATAATCCGGGATAGTCCGCCGTTTTTTCCATTCTTCAGTGACTTCATGGACATCCGCCTCTGTTGGCAATTCCCCGGTCAGCAGAAGATAAAAGATACCCTCCGGCAATGGCTGTTCACCATTAGCAGCATGAGGTAATATTTCACAGAGGGTGGGAATATCATAGCGATGGAAAGTGATACCCTTTTCCGGATCAACATTGGAAGTAAAACAGGGCAGAGCCTTTACCCCCCGCATGCCCCCTATCAATTGAGCTAAAGACACCTCCGACATCTTGTCGTTTGAATGTTCCTTCATCAACCTGATAACCCGTTCGCGTACCTCGCCGATCTTCCCGATCAACTTTTCTTTAAGCATTCCTCTGAACCTCCTTAAATTGGTTGTTAATTGACATATCGGTTATTTATCTTCGATCATAGGCACTGTGATGCTGCCGTCCATCAGAAACAACACTTTAGCCTCAGGGCCTTTGATCCTAATCGCTTCATCTATAGCTTTCTGAATGCTGTGGTAAGGTTTAATGAATATCCTTTCCAGCACCGGGTCCTCCAGGTCGGTTACACCCCATACCTGAGACCATGTAAATATCTCCGCCATTTTACCGGCCTTGTGATAACCCAGCTTGTATTCCCGGTCAATGGTATCAAGAACACATTCCGGGGTATCCTCGCTGCAAAGAAGATTATAGAAAGTATCTTCACCTATACCGGTCCGGCACTTGGCTATCAGGATCAGGATGCCCCCATCTTTCAGGGCTAATTTCCCATTATCCAGAGCTTTCTGGGATTGGTAAAGATCCACATCCATAGGATAGGGTGCAACTGAAACTACGATATCCGCCTTCTCCTTTACTTTAACCACGAAGACCTCGTTGGCTTTATCTATAGCCGCATAAAAAGAATCGTTGATCTCCCCTGCTGTAACAGCATATATCTTACGGTCCTTGTCCAATACCGACTGTATGGAAAAGATCCTTTTCTCCCTGATAGTTTTCAGCGCATCGATCATATCCTCATGCACAGGATTGCCTTCAAGGGCCAGAGCCTTAGATTCCGGGCGCAGGGCATACTTGTGATTCTGCTCAATAGTCTTGTATGAAGCGATACCCGGAAGAAAGGATTTACGGCCTCCAGTATATCCCGCAAAATAATGGGGTTCTACAGACCCAATAATGACTATGCTATCAGCATCCACTCCCATTCTGTTCACATACATCTCGGTCCCGTTCTTGGAGGTCCCAATATGAACCATCTCCTCATCCTTCCGGGAATCGTGCACATAGATCCGGTCTTTTAAAAGAGCATATTTATCCCCAAATATAAATTCATACTCCTCCTGGGTGGGAGCGCGGTGAACACCGGTGGCAATAATAAACTTGATATCCTTATCTTTGATCTTGTCATAGATAATATTTAGAATCTTTGCGGTAGGAGTAGGCCGAGTACCGTCATTCACTATGAAAAGTATGTCTTTGGCAGAATCTACGAATTGGTCAAACGACATAGTCCCGATGGGATTTTCCATGGCTTCGAACAAAACCCTCTTTTCATCCCCAAGGGTGACCGTATTAGGATGAATAATCTCCCCTAAATTATCTTCATTAATGTTGATTTCAACTAAATCCTTACCATACGGTATTCCTAACTTCATGATATTCCCCTTCCTATTTTGAATGTAAAGCCCTATTACATTTATTAAAGAGGTTTTATTCTAATTACACCCCTATAAATTGTCAAGGCAAAAAAATAAAAAATAAGGGTACTTCAAGGATTAAAAAAAACATTGAAAAAGATAATATTAACAATATTATTCGCTTCTGGTATTTATCAGTATGCCTTAATATAATTAGGGCGTTCTGCTGCAATGCAAAGGGATAAGATATTTTTCTTCCAATTTGATTTTCAGACATCATAAGATATAAGCCGGATCACCAGGTTAGTGTTTAGCAAGCAAATACTCCGCAAGCCTTAAATCATCACGGGTAGTTATCTTGAGGTTATCCGGCGACCCCATCATCAGATAGGGTTTAATACCCATCATCTCGACCATTTGAGAATCATCGGTGAAATTATAAAGGTTATTGTATTTCTGGTATGCTTCGCAAAGGACTTTATATTCAAATACCTGTGGGGTTTGGGCCTTGTACATCCTGTCCCTTTGCGGGGTCTCGACAATAAATCCCTGCTCGACTATTTTTATCGTATCATTACAGGGGATGCCTACAACCACCGCCCTATTAGTATAACATAACTGGACCGATTTGTCAATTATTAATGGGGAGATGAATGGACGGGCAGCATCGTGGATAATAACTATTTCGGCGGTATCCGGAAGTTGTTTCAATGCATTGAATACCGAATCCTGCCTACGAAAGCCACCACGAACCAGTCCTTCAACCTTGTTAAAATCAAAATACTGCACAATTTTCCGGCCAAGGTTCTCATAGCCTTCGGGAACGGTCAGTAATATG
>JAFGGQ010000126.1 GCA_016930435.1 bacterium | reverse complement strand
GCCAATAAATTCAAATAGCTTTGTGGGAGTGGCATAAGCATAACGCTCGGAGGCCAACGAAAAAAAACCGGCATCGATGTCCTGCATTCTGCTGAATAGCATTTCATAAGGAATATATTCGTCAAAACTAATCCCCTCAACCAAATATTTCCTGAAAACCTTCCGGTAATAATAATTTTTCGGCCCATAATAACAGACCTTGATCAGCTCCTTTAGTTCGGGTCGCTCAGAAACAAGCAATTGGTAAGCCTGAGCCAGTAGTTCCGGCCTTTGAATAGGGGAGATTGAACCGGCATAGATGATCTTGAATTGTTTTCCCCTGGGCTTCGAAGTTATCGTTTTAAGATAACCATTATATACAATATCAATTATTTCCGGATTTACTTTGTACCTCTCCATAAGCTCGTTCTGAATACGGGGAGTGGCTACTATTATCCGGTCTGCTTTAGATAATATCCTTTTTTCAATACGCTGAAACCCTTTGCGGAGATGACCGCTGAAGGTGGTATTGGCGTCCCTGTAGTCAATCACTAATGGGAAAGAATATTCGTCCTTGATGCGCTCACCCAGTAGAAGGTTTGAGAAAGGGGGAAAGGTGCAGTATATCACTCCGGACGTATTAACTATATCTTTGATTTTCAGGGAAGCAGCATGATACCAGTTTAAAAAAGGGCAGGGAATCAATCCCGCAATATAGAGAAGTTCTCCAAAACCCCACCAGTTGAATGCCTTAATGCGATTATACTGCACCAGATCTTTAAGTTCCCGATAAAGTTCATTATCATAGCTGTAGGAAACTCTCAATCCATGTGGATTTTTTATAGATATCACATTTATATCCCACCCTTTCTCAGCCAGCCCCCTGGCGAAGTGGCTCTGGATAATGGCCCCCCCCCTGCCAATGGGTGGGAAATAGAAACTGATGAAGTAAATTCGCTTTGATTTAACCATCGCGATTTCCTTTTATGAGCAATTTTATTGCTCAAAATGCAAAATATATACCTGCGCAAAGTTGTCAACAAAAAAAACAAGAAACAAAAAAGGTTTTTTTTCAGGATAAAGAGGGGTCGGATGTATCCGACCTGTCTTCGGAAGGGAGGAGGGGTTATCTTATTTCAAGCTTTTTCTTTGGGTCCAGTTTATCCTTGCAATATGTTCGTCATCTTTAATCATTTTTACGAATATACTTGTTGTTATTAAGGAAGAAGGGGCTATCCAGGTCCATCTCTAAGCAATAGGGATGATAATCACCAACTAACCCTACCGGAGTGCTGTTTTTTATATGGTGGACGATCTCGATAGACCGTCTTGAGTCATCAATACTAAATCCCCGCCCTTCAATTATCTCTTTATAGCTTTTGGTATGAAGACCGGTAAATCCCTCACTGAATTCGAGTTCTTCACCCTCTATCTTTACACAACGGTATGTCCGCTGACCACTATGCTTTATAGACTCGGGAAGGTCATTGTAATCAATGCTCAGTAGCCACCTAATCCTTGCTTTTTCCAGTTCCAGGTACCCTGCAGCTTTGTCATTCTTGAGAATATGAACCACGTTATTCTTGACATCCCCGAATATCCATGATAACATATCGAAAAAATGAATGCCTATGTTCGTAGCAATCCCGCCCGATTTTTGCATATCCCCCTTCCAGGCGATGTGATACCAGCGCCCCCTTGCCGTTATGTAACTCAGGTCGAGGTCATAAATCTTATCATTCGGTCCGCGGTCAACCATCTCCTTGAGTTTAACAATAGCAGGATGCAGCCTTAGCTGAAGAATGCAATAGACCCTCTTGTTATGACGCTCTTCTATCTCTTTTAATGCCTCCACATTCCATGGATTCAGCACGAGCGGCTTTTCGCATATCGCATCCGCTCCGGATCTCAGGGCAAAGCGGATATGCGAATCGTGCAGGTAGTTGGGTGAGCAGATACTTACATAATCCACATTGGTGCCCTTTCTCCTGAGCTTGTCGATATGCCGGTCAAAGCGTTCAAACTCCACGAAAAAGTCCGCTTCCGGGAAATATGAATCAAGAACGCCTACATTATCGAATTTGTCCAATGCCGCAACCAGCATGTTGCCGGTATCCTTGATGGCTTTCAGATGCCTGATAGCTATATAACCGGCAATGCCGATCATTGCGAAGTTCTTCTGTTTAGTCATGATTATTTTGTCTTTCCTGTATAATCAATATTTTAAATTCTATTATTTCCTATAATCGAACTGGAGTCCAAAGAACCTAAAAGGTCCTGTAGAAAGCCATGGTATCTTGCCCAAAAGGGTGCAATGCTTAAAACCTCGTGAAGTAGTGTGTAAGGGTATTTAAAACAGGGAATTTTTGCCATATCCTTATTTATATTATAGTAGATCAATAAATTAACTTTCAATATCTCTGGTTTCACGGTCATAAAGACTACCTTAAGTAGTTTGAAATATTGGGCCGTTCTATTTTTTCCATAACATAAGCGTTATTCCCTAATAATCAACAATAATTTAAAAAGATGCAATTTTTTTGAGAGCTGATTTGAAGAACATAAACCGTCCGGACTAATTTAGTTCGTGTATCAAGATGTTATATTATCTGCGGCAATCTCACAAGTGGATTTAGTTATTGATTCTATGAACCAGGGAGGGTTAGGGTTGGATTAGAATGCCAATGAGATTGCTTCATTCTAAAAGGCAGGAAATAAGAGCCTTTTGAGCCCTCGCAATGACGGCGAAGTGATGGTTATATTGGTGAATTCGTGGCTTTCTTCTCATTTGAAGGTAAAGTATAATAACCTTCTTATTCTTCTGAATAACGGAGATGTTAACCTAAACAATGAATTTCAATTGACTATGCAATTATTAGGCATATATTCCTACAAATAAACAGTAAAGTAATCATGGAGAAAATTCATTTTATAGTATTCCAATTTCTGTTAATTCTTTGTATATCCGGTTTATGGGGTGTTTCTTTGGCTCATGATTCTACCCGTTCGCCAAGTATGGAGATCCCTGCCCCGGCGCTTTTCCGTGGTTCCATACTTACGCATCTTCCATTGCTGGTATTCCCTTTGGATTCCACGGGTGGTTCAGTAGCCTGGGTGCCTATTCCCGAAATGGGAGTAATCATTACGCCCTCCTTCAAAACCGAAAACTATCAGTTCGAATTCCCCATTTCT
>JAFGGQ010000125.1 GCA_016930435.1 bacterium | reverse complement strand
ACTGTCCGAATTCCACAAGCTAAAGCCAATGTCGAGTGTGTCGGTGATGCCAACGCCATCAACATCAGTTACTTTGCCTTGATATGACATGGTCGAAGGAACAGAGGCAATTGAATATCGAATAACGAATAGGGAATGAAGAATAATGAAGGAAAAACAAAAAAAGACAACGTAACGAAGGGATTGTAGTTTCATCTCCGGCCTGCCTTGTAGCATTGTTGAAATATCGGTATAGTTTGTAACTAATGGACATAATTAAATTCCTGAAATTTATAAGTAAATAAAAAAACGAAGAGAAGGGAATATTTTTTGAATAATGGTATATTTTGATGGATCTATATGGAATATCTTATTCTATTCCGTCCCTAAAGGGACTTATGTATGTTTGGGCTGTTTAGTTAATCCTCGCAATGACGAACGTAACGCAAGTAGGGTCAACAATTGAAAATACAATTGCCTTTTTCCAGCAGTTCTGCATACACCCATCCCATTCCGATTTCAGGCTGCATCCCTCATTATGCCGTTGTCCTGATTTGGCAACTACTATAGCGGATAGCCCGATCGCTACTTAAGGTAAATGAGCCTATGCGATTTCGAAGTGCCCCTATGCCGGACTTCAATTATGTACAATCCGGCAGGCACCCGGGCGCCCGGACTCCAGCGGTATAAAGAAGGATTAATCTTATAAACTGTCCCGTCCCCTTTGCGGTTTTTGCCCTGAAGATCGAAAATCCGGAAATCCGCATCCCCGGGCAATTCAATGGTAACATTTGAATTGAAAGGATTAGGAAAGGTTACTATCCGGAAATCAGGGATCGTTTCAGGTTGGAGATTCTCATTTATATTCACCGGGGTTTCGGACATATAGATCACCATCATTGGATGATATGATGTTTCCTGGGCATCCCTGCTGGCGAACAGTATCTGACCGGTGGCGGTATTAGGACTTTCTTTAAGCAGCAGGCCAAGATTATAGGCTTCCCCGCTGAGCCAGTCAATAGCAGCAGTAGTGATGTCCCATTTAAACCAATTTTGCAGAGGTGACGCGCTGTTGAAAGTGAGTTCAGCCTGGACAATGGTATCATGGTCCTCCGGTTCAGCCAGGGCTCCCGGCTGGGTCCAGGGTCTGTCATCATAGAAAGCATGGGTCCAGCAGGCGTATCGTTCACCAGGAATTAAAGGCGCACCCCAATAGGTATCTTCCGCTTCATCCTTTTTTATTCCCTGAGTCCAGCTTCTATTCATCCTATAGAGCTGCAGCAATTTATTCCCGGATATGGGTTCTCCTAAACCCTCGTAGAATAGGTATATAGCGGCTGAATCCACCATATAACCGGAGGTATCCATCCCGGAGATATTCCAATCCAGAAGCAGCGATACTTTCTGGGAGGAATCACTTGACGATGCTACTAACCGTGGTTCGAAACCGGTGTTATGATAAGGATACGCTTCCAGCAAGTGGACATCGCCAGTTATTTGATATCCGCAGTTATAGTGGCTTCGTTGAAAGATATAAGCCTCCTTGACGGCCTGCGCCCAGTCTTTTCTCATTTTTAAAGCGGTTAAATGAGCAGCATTAGTCATCCCCCCCGGATAATAATCGACATAATTCTCATAAGTCCATGGTATAGCTGCTTTGGAGGCAAGATAACTGAAGTAGCCAGTTGCCATTGCGGTATTATATAAGATTTCCAGACCATTTGTGCCGAGGGCAAGGTCATCCTCGGTAACATTGCTGTCGCCATAAAGGAAATATACTTCCCGGATGGTTTCATTAGGCCAGAACCATGAAAAGGACTCGATAGTGCTTTCATAGGCAATTATCACATCGAGGGCTCCTTCGATAACTTCCTCTGATGTTGCATCCCTGTACATCCCTTCGATCAACGCGCTGTGTTCACCTGTACCGCCGTGCCAAACCCGGTCAGAGTAGATATGTGCCAGCAGTCCCATCAGGAAAGCCAATTCCTGTTGGGCGGTCGGGGTACTCATATCCGGGAATTTCTGGAGCAGGTGATTGAGGTATAATTCCCCGAATGCGGTGGCATGGGCATGCCAGGAGAATGTATCATTGACAACAACAAAAGCCCAGTCGGGGAAAATGGAGCCACTGAAGATTGCGCCACGGTAGTCGTCGATAAAATCCGGGAGCTCAGGGAAGGCTACATCATCCAGGATCACCCTGGACATGCGCACGATCTCCATGTGAGTCCGGGGTCCCCATGCCAAAAGCAAACCGGGAATGCATAGTAAAAATAGTAAAAAGATCCACCCATACAATTTATTCATCATCGTCACCCCGTTAAGACTAAATTTATCTACTAACTTAATATATACTGATAATGAGGACTGTCAATTTTTGTTTTCAGGATCCGGGCATAAGGCAAAACCGGTGATTATCTGAAGGTTACTTTAAATAAATGATTTTCAGTGACCTCTTCATTCCCTGTTCCGGGGCACTTATCAGATAAACGCCTGTTCCCATTGATGGATCAGGGCTCCAGTGATAGAAGCCGTCCCGGTATTCAGATGGTTCTATTGTCAACACGGAGGCTCCGGTCATATCAAATAACTCAAGCCTGCTCATAATTGGACAATGAATGACACAGGATGCGTTAAAAGGATTTGGGCAGCAGCTTAGCCGGTAATCCTGAGGGGCCTGGTAGTTGCTTTCAATATCGGTAAATACTTCTTCGACAAAATTCATGGCGAGGTTTCGCGCCCGGCAGGCGGGGTAAAAGACAAAATTACTGAAGCTGGTGTTATGATCCCCGGCGATCCAGAAGGTATCCGTAGGTTGAAATTCGTTGAAATCGTTATAGATGTCGTCGATCTCTCCGTCAACGTAGATCATATCGTAATAGTTCCCGCCTATAATATGTTCCATATCTTCATTCGCCACGAATATGATGAAGGGTGGCATATTATCGTGCAGATGGTATTTTGGGGAGGCGTCATACCAGTTCAGTGTATCATCGCTGAAGATATTGGGGAACGGGGTATAGCCCCAGACCATGGATGACCAGGGTTCCAGGTCATGATAGAGTCCCGGTATATCATAGATCCCCATGGAGAAGGAGATTACTGCTTTAATATCCTGCAGTGAAGCCCCGGTTTCTTGCAGATAGAGCGTGTTAGTTGCAAGGAGGGTTGCCAGGTGAGCGCCGGATGAATGTCCGCAGACTATAATACGGTCGGGGTCGCCATAATAATCGCTGATATTATCAACAGTCCAGGCAAAGGCTTGAGCCACATCCTGTATATGTGCGGGGTGAACCACCGATGCGGTTAGCGAATCGCTGAGTCTGAAGGATGGGATAACGGTTACGAACCGCTCATCATCAGACATTTGCTGCCCTACGGGTGCGAAATCGGAGCGGTCATTATACATCCAGGTGCCCCCGTGAACGAAGAACATGACCTTGCTGGTAAAAAAGGAGCCATCGGGAACATAGACATCAAGGAGGTTCCTTTCCGGGCTCGGGGCAGTCCCTTCCGGATAATAAGGAATGTCCCGGTAAACCGTATAGGCTCCCGTACAGGTAAGGGCAATCAAAATTGCTGAAATGACAATTGGAATTGACTTAAGTATCATTTTTCTCCACATTATTCTTTCTCCCGGAAATTATGGTAACTGATAACAATTCACTTAGTTCACTTATTCTATATGGTTTGGGCAAAAATCCCACAAACCCGTATTCCTGGTAATTTATCATAGCGGGATCATTCGTATATCCGCTTGAAATAACGGCTTTCGCTTCGGGGTGAATCTTCTTTATTGCCTTTAGGGTATCCACCGCTCCCATCCCGCCTGGGATGGTCAGATCCATGATCACCAAATCAAAAGGCTTTTTATTCACTAAAAAATCCCCGTAAATTTTGAGGGCTTTCTCTCCATCACCTGCGAATTCGACCTCATATCCCAGCTTTTCGATCATCATCCCGGCGACTTTCCGGACTATTTTCCGGTCGTCCATAACCAAAACCCGGCCTTTCCCCATCTTGATCCTGGCCTCTTCAGGTTCTTTGGCTTTGTGTTCCTGATGCACGGCGGGTAAATAAATAGTAAATGTAGTTCCTATTTCCAGCGAAGATTCCAATGAAATATGACCCTGGTGCCGCTTTATGATCGAATAAACTGTGGCTAATCCCAACCCGCTTCCTTCAGGTTTTGTTGTGTAGTAGGGGTCGAATACTTTTGATAAATCATCCTCATTGATGCCCTTTCCGTAATCTTTAATAATGAGCATAACGTATTCTCCGGGTTCCAGTCCGATGATCTGGCGTGGTTTTAAAACTGCATTTTCCGCCCGAATTTCAATATAACCCCCTTTAGGCATAGCCTGAACAGCATTGATCACAAGATTATCTATTACCTGGAGTATCTGGGTTCGGTCTGCTTGTACCGACCAGAGGTCATCGGGAATGGCGAACTTGCATTGGCAGGTAGAGCCCTGAGTGGCAAACAGGCAGGCTTCCCGGAGAGTCTCTCCAATGGCAATGGTTCTGATACTTGGCGCATCGCCCCGGGAGAAGGTTAGCAGTTGCTGGGTAAGGCTTTTTGCCCTTAAGGCAGCCTTTTCACTTTTACTTAAAATATCCGCCAAAGGGGTCTCTTTTTCGGCATACTTCAAAGCCAAAGAGATATTGCCCAGAATAGCCACCAGAATATTGTTGAAATCATGGGCTATCCCTCCGGCTAATAATGCTATTGATTCGAACTTCTGGGTTTTCAACAGCTCCTCTTCAAATCTTTTCTTCTCGTCAATATTCCACAAAAAACCCTCCAGGTGGGTCAGCTCACTATCTCTGTAAATGCCTACCCCGATCTCTTCCACCCATATCCATTCGCCGGAAGCGTTTTTAATCCTGTAAGTCAGATGAAATGGCAGCCGTAACCCGATCGCTTTGTTCACCTCTTCAAAAATCTTCTCGCGTTCATCCGGATGATACATATCCACAAAACTTATCTTATCGGACAGGAATTCTTTGGGCGGATAACCGGTTAATTTCTCAACGGCGTCATTTAAATAGATCATAGTATATCTATCATCATTTTTGCATAGATAAATGACACCGGGTATGTTTTCAGCAAGTGTCCGGAATTTTTCCTCGGATTCCTTAAGCGCATCCAGGGCTCGTTTGCGCTTGGTAATATCGGTTATTATCAGGGTAGCCTGAGTGGTGTCATGCGTTTCCCGGGATGGTATAATCCGGGTTTCGTACCAGGCCGTATCAGGGCCTTCCGGGCCGTAAGCCTGAACCTGATAACTGCTCTGTTCACCAGTAATCAAGGCTGTCTCAAGCGCATTTTCCACAAACTCCCGGTTTTGGGTTCTTAGGTAATCATAAATACTTGTACCCAGGATCTGCTCAAGCGGTTTTTTTGTTACCTGACGATTCATATCCAGAATTTTGCCATGTTTATCTACCGTAATGATTATATCGGGAAGATTCATAACCAGGTTCCGCCACTTTTCCCGGCTGGCCATAAGCTCTTTAAAGATTTTTTTCCGATCCGTAATATCCGTTCCGCAGAGGATCACTTCTGTAACCTGGTCCCTCTTAAACTGGGCAGGAAAAACCCTGATATCATAACAGAAGTCCCCGATATCCGGGATATCCTCGGTGCAAATTTCAAAAGAACTTGGCTTACCCGTTTGAAATACCCGCTTTACAACACCCTTTACATCCTCTAATTTTATTTGGGGAAGATAAACCTGATAAACATTTCTTCCCACGATCTTTTCAGGAGGGTCTCCTAATATAGGGCGGTTGATAGCCAGAATATCACCTTTCTTATCAATGGAAGCGATCACATCCGGGAGGTTCATTATCAGAGAACGCCAGCGTTCATAACTAAAACGCAGTTTCTCCTGTACCTTGACCCTCTTCTCCATTTCCATCTGCAGTTCCTGATGAGTATATGCATTTTTCAGAGCTACTTCTGCATAAGATGCAAATGTTTCCGCAAGCTTCAGATCCTCCTCTGTAAAACATTCACCAATCCTGTTAAGGCACATCGCACCCAGCAACTGCTTACCAGAGATAAAGGGAGCAACAATAACCCTCTCATCCTTGTTTTCCGGGGTACCGGGGATTGGCTGGCCCAGCTTGCTGTTAAACGCATCGTTAAAAACCATGGGCCTCTTTAGCTTGAGGGATTGACCGGTAAAACTCCCTTCCAGGTCAAGAGGTGTAGCCATTACCTCCTCTTCATGCAAGGGATCGATTGCAACAACAGGGAGCAATTTTTTGCCCTCTTTATCCAGCATATAGATCACACAACTGTATGATTCTATCAAATCCATTGCAGATTTCCCAATTGTAGTAAGCACCTTTTTCAGTTCCAGACTGCTGTTAAGATCCCTGGTGGTTTTTAAAACCTGTTCCTGAAAAAGGATTTTGTTTTTAATCTCCTGTTCAGCGTTCTTCTGTTGGGAGATATCCCGTCCGAATACCAGAAATCCAACCAGCTCCCCCATTTTGTTTTGAAGTGGAATAGACCTGCGCCAGATCCAAACATCGCTGTTACCGGTTTGGGACAACTGAAATTCACCTTCCACCGTTTCCCGGGCTAATCGCCGGGGAAATTCCTTTTTGTATTCCCGGGCAGATGCAGAGGTCAGTAATGAAGGCACTTTCCTGCCGATTAGCTCTTTCGCTGTTTTCTTAAGCAACAGGGGGACATTTGAACTAAAATCTATAATGCTCCCGCTTTTATCCAGTATTACGATGTAATCGGGACAATTATCCAATATATAACGATAGCTTTGAGCAATTGCCTTTAATTGATCATGACCGTCCGGTGGGGCCGGATCGGTAAAGACCCCTGCATTCTGTACGGACTTTGATTTTGCAGACATTATTAAACCCTTATTGATTTTGAAATATTTTTATATATTTTTTATTTAAGGTACATTATTCTCGTAGAAAAGCACTTGCCCGTGGACCTTGCGGTAATCAGGTAAACCCCTGAACCAATGCGATTATCCGGAATCCATTCGACAGAAGTCAAGGGGAGGACTGCAGGAGAAAATGCTGATATTAACCTCCCATTAAGGTCGTAGATTTGAATTTCCAGCACTGAAGGGAGCACCTCGCAGCATGAAGCATAAAGCCCCGGAGTGGTCGGATTCCCGAAATCTATGTATATTTTAGCAACACCATTAGAAGGATTGGGAAAGACTTTTAGATTTGGAATATGGGGCGTTGATGTTTCTTCTTCCCGGACCCCCGTTCCACCTTCCCAACCAGCCAGGCGAGCCATTCCGTACCAGAGAGCTTTACCCTTGTTAAGACAGTTTGCATAGGCGGTATGAGACCATTCGTCGTCGCCATAATAGTCGGGGTGCTCTGCCGGGACCATAAAGGTCTCATAAACATAAGTATGCTGCTCGCTTCCGGACCAGGCATCCATATCGGCAAAATCAAATAGCACCTTATCATTGCTGAGACAATAATCCCGAATCTGGTTATTGCGCAGCCAGCGGTTGTAGCCCTCCCAGCCCAGACCCTGAGCATTACCGGTCATATAAATAAAAGTAACCTCCGGGAATTCACTTTCCAACTGCGCCATACTATCCAGATAAGCCTGAACTTGATCAGCGGAATAGTTATTAAGCTGGGAACACCAGGCCCACATGGAAAAGTTTATATAGGGATTGCCGGCCAGGACTGTACGGGTAAGGTTCATACCGTAGGCGGTTTCCCAGTATTTGTCCGGAGAAATATAATCATCGCTGACCTGGCCATCGTGTATGCAAAATGTACCCGGAATAAGGGGCAGGCTGCAATAGCCGCTGGCATGATCGTAAAAAGGATCGGTGCGCTCCAGGGTGTCCAGACCCACCATCAGTTGGCTGCCATGCGAGGTATGAGCATAATGAAGCCGGCAGGTAGCCTTCACCGAATCGATCCAGGCCGGGGGTACTTCAGAGAGATCGGTACAGGTGTGGTCGATTATCAGAGCTGCAGCAAAGCTATCTATAATTATAAACCCAACCAAAAGTGGGAATATTAACAAAATAGCACCAAAGCTTCCCGCAAAATTCTTCATATAATCCTCCTAAAGAACAAGTTAAAATAGTCATTTTGCAATGCTTCGTAGTTAAATAAATCCTCCTATTCAACATTAATAGACGATGTTTAGTTTTGGAGATCCCTTTATCTCATTTTCTCCTTTTAAGTATCTCTAAACTACATAATCCTCAACCATATAGAACAGTTCGCGTGGCAATTGAACTTTAAATAAAATATGATCGCTTAAATACTCCTCCGATTCTACTTCCCCATTGTCATATAAAAATGATATTATCTTTCCCTCAGAAAAGGGAATTCGAAGGGCTAATTTAATCTTGGATGCGGTGGCAAAGTCCATTAATTTCCCCTTAAGCTCATCTAATCCATCGCCCCGGGACGCAGATATAAATAGACTGTTAGGGTAATTCCGGTCCACCATGGATTGGAATGCTGAAAGCTCTTCCAGCAGGTCGATTTTGTTAAAGACCAGCAATATATTTTTATCATTAATATTTAATTTAGTCAATACTTTATTGACGGCTTCGATATGGTGTTCGAAGTGTGGGTGGGATGCATCCACGAGGTGAATCAGGAGATCGCTCCGGATGGCTTCTTCCAGGGTAGCGTGGAATGATGCTATCAGGTGATGGGGCAATTTTTTAATGAATCCTACGGTGTCCGAGATCAGTACCTCCAGGTTACCATTCAGGGATACCCGCCGGGTGGTGGTATCCAGTGTAGCGAAAAGCTGATCTGCGGTATATAACTCTTCCCGGGCAAGGGCGTTCAGGAGGGTGGTTTTACCCGCATTTGTATATCCTACCAGTGAGATATTGTATTTTGAACTTCGCAGCTTCCTCTGAACCCTGTGTTGTTTTTCGATCTCTTCCAGTTCTTTTTTGAGGCTGGAGATCCGGTGATCGATCTGTCTTCTGTCAACTTCGATCTGTCGTTCCCCGGGACCGCCTCTTACTCCGATTCCCCCTCTTTGCCTCTCAAGGTGTGTCCATCGGCGCTTCAACCGGGGTAAATTGTAATTCAAATGGGCAAGTTCTACCTGGAGCCTGGCTTGCTTTGTACGGGCATGAATGGCAAAAATATCCAGGATCAAATCGGTGCGGTCAAGCACCTTGATCTTAAGGTACTCCTCCAGGTTTTTAACCTGACCGGGGGACAGCTCATCATCGAAGATGACCAGATCGGCAAGTTCATCCTGACAGATCTGTGCCAATTCAGCCAGCTTTCCTTTACCAATATAATAGTGGGAGTCCCTGCGGTCCTTCTTCTGAATAACTTTATTCAAAACAACAGCACCGGCGGTCTCCGCCAACAGCTCCAATTCCTGTAATGACTCCTGAGGATCATCAGTCCGAGTACGCTTAGTAACCAGGGCGACCAGAACCGCCTTTTCCGGGCTCTGTTCAAGGATGTTCTCAGATTCTTTCAATATAAACCTACACCTTTCTTCCTTATAAAAGTGCAAATATAAAAAATAAATTGACATTAGCAAATATAATATTATAATTCTTTTACTATTTTGAAAGGCTCGAGTATATGTTCGAGCTTATATACCCAGGAGGAGAAGAATAATGAAAAGAGCTTTGATAGTATTTGTTTTATTAGGAATGATTGCCACCCTCTGTGCCCAGGACGACTTTGGTATCCCATCGGTATATCCCAAGGAGATCAAGGACGTCTGCAATTCCGCAGCCGTTGGGGGAGGCACTTTCTTCTTTAACTTTGACGCCGTGGATACCATGAACGATCCTGAAGATATCCTGCCTGCAACATCTTCAAAGGTTCTGTATTCCACCAATAATCAGACCTCATATTCAAGCCAGAATATGAGCATCATCGGAGGCTCCGGCTACGAAAGCACTTATCAGACCAGCATTACACTCCCTGCTACCGGCACTGTTTACTATTACTATCAACTGGGGACGGACAGCACTTTCTCTTCCCTGCTGCCCAAGAACACTGCGGAAACCTTCCCACCTGGTAACAACCTGTTAGCCAACATCCATGACGATCCTGCCGGAGATTATACCCACATGGTAATCGGAGGGGTAAGCCAGAACTGGAACAATGTGGACCTGCGCAATTTCAAGTTCGGTTATTCCAACAACAAGATATACGTGCAGATCACATCCAATGGCGGGTTTGCCACCTCTCATACGGGCATCAAGCAGCATGAATGCGGGTGGTTGGATAAGGAAGTAGATGTCTTTCATATTTATGGGGTGCCCCTGATTAATCCGGCATCGGAAAATAACGATTCAGTTTTCTTTGCGGTACTCTATGCCGATGTTTATATCAATTATCTGATTTATGTAATTGACATAGGAGCAGGAGTTTACAAAATTACCACTCCCGGCGAAGACGCTGGAATCGAGGAATACCTTGATGCCTATGAATGCATCAGCAGTCCTTCGACATTTGGTACGAATATTAATGGTGATGTTCTTAATATGTGGTTTACCAAGTCCCTGCTTACCAGCGACCCTGATTTCGGGCCATTGCCCGATGATAATTCCATTGTGACCGGATGCGGTATCGCTTCCGCTTATGTGGGCTATAAGAGTTGTGAATCATTAGTTCCGGACACCTTTGCCTATGCTGTTCACGATTTTTCCAAGAACACGGTGGTTTATCTGGACACCCCGCAGAAGACTATCGGAACGAATTCCGCCCCCACATTCACTGCTCACAGCCACCCCTATACCATGCCAGCTGAAATTGCCTATGTAACATTCCTGGTTACCTACGATGATAATGACAATAATCAACCAACACAGAGGCAGATTACCATCGAGGGAGTAGGTACCTTCGATATGTCCACAAACGATCATATATACAATGACGGAGCAGAATTTTCTTATGAACGGAATTTTACAAATCCTTCTATCATCCGCTATACCTATACATTCTCGGACGGTCAGCACACTATTAACCTGAGTGATTCGATACTATTTGACTTTTTGAGTTTCAATACTTCTGCTGATACCTTTGAGATATATGATCTTAATTTTGGCAACACTTATACCATGGACGCCAGGGAGGATGACCAACCCTTTGTCCTGACCAATAACGGCACCGTTCCCCTGGATTGGGGATTATCAATAATTTTTATTGAGGATCCCTGGGGGTCTGGATATTCACCCGATACCAATCAATTTGTTATCAGGGCGAGATTTAACACCTCAGATGAGGAACCCGGCGAATTCGTTCCACTCGATGATTATATAACCGATGTTACAAAGTGGGCTGACCTATCAATTTTTGGACCCAATGGCTATAATATTCCTGCCGCCGGAGAGCCTTCCAACTGGAACAGCTTATGGTTGCAGTTCATTGCCCCCACTATTTCCACGGTTTATGGTCCTGGCAATATACAGGAGATAAGGCTTAATCTGGTAGCACGGGAGCATATGCCTTAATAAGGACTTAACTGACTATCATTCCCTTCGGTAAATGCAAGGGTGTTATTCTCCTTGTAAAGGGAAGTTTATAATCAGAAATAATAAATAATTATTCATATAATCAACCATCCAGAAGAAAGAGTAAGGTTTATGAAAAAAGTAATCCGAATGACGGTTCTGGCGATTTTATTGGCAATCCTGTTATTTGGCGGTTGTTCCCATAAGCCGGCGATCTGGGAGATCCCCCCGGCAACGGAACAAGCCAGTCCGGAACTGATGGAAAAGATCAGAAATGCCGGTTCCCGCATGGACTACCCCAATGCTCAGTCCATAGTAATCGAGGATATCGACAGCACCATCTTCACCCCTGAAGGGAATTTTACCCTTTACAGTTATAGTCTGGTCAAGCTTACTACCTTAAAAGGAGCAAAAGATTACGGAACCATCGGGCTGTCCTATGATACGATGTTTTTCAAAGTGGAGATTCCCATGGCACGGGTGATCAAAGAGGACGGAACGATCATAAATGTGCCGGACAGCTCCATCACCGATGAGACTATCGGGGAAATGGCTATGATGGACGTTTTCTGGACCAATCTCCGTCAGAAAGTGGTCAATTTCCAGGAGCTTTCTTCCGGTGCCACTATCGAATATATGGTCATTTACCGATCCCTGAAACCACGTTTCGAAGGGATTTTTGACCATACACACTATTTTCAGAGTGATGAGCCGATCAAGCATTCCCGGTCTGTAGTGGTAGGTCCGGCCTTGATGCCCCTGAATTGGAAAATCAGGAATGATACCGGGAAACTTATCACCTTCACCCAGTCGAAAAAAGGGGACTTGCTCAAGTATTGCTGGGAGGGTTGGGACATCCCCCAGGTTATTCTTGAGGAGGGGATGCCGCCGTTTACCGACATGGCTTTGGTGCTTCTATCCTCGACAACCACCTGGAAAGAATACTCTAAAAAGGTTTACGAGTATGTTGAGCCGGTGATGCAGACCAATCAAGCCATCGAGGACAAAGTAGCGGAACTGACCGCTGGCAAGGATAGTGAATACGATAAGATCAGGGCGATTTTTTATTATGTAGCTCAGAAGATCCGATACCTTGGATTGGCAATGGATCCACGTGAGGGGATTCAACCCCATGAGGTGATACAGACCTTTGAAAAGCAAGCCGGTGTCTGTAAGGATAAAGCATCGCTTCTGGCAGCCATGCTGCAAAGTGCGGGTATAGAGGCTTATTACGTTCTCAGTAATCCCATGAATCATGTTGATAAGGATGTAGCCGCCTCCCAGTTCAATCATGCTATCACGCTCGCGGTCACCAGGGATGGCAAACGCTATTTCTTGGACTCCACCGATGAATTCGTAATGGATATGCTCCCCGCTTATCATCAGGAGAAGGCTGTCCTTGTCTGTGATGAAGACGGCGAGGAACTGGAGTACCTTCCTACCCAACCGCCGGAACAGAACAGCGGGTTGGTAAAAATCAATTCCACCATCCAATCAGGCGGTAACTTAACGGGTACGGTTACCCTTTCCGGCAAGGGTATCTATGACGAGGTTATCCGCCAGATAGTCCGTCTCCAGGAGGGCGCTCAGCTTAAAAAATTCATCGAAAGACTGGTTTATCAGGTCAATCCCAACGCCAGACTGCTGGATTTCCAGATCAGACCGGAGCCCATCATGGACCTTTATCAGCCGGCTCAGATTACAATTAATTTCGAGATCGATGAATATGCGATTGTCGCCGGCAAATATCTTCTTATCAAACCCATAGGCCTGGATAATTCCTTTGATATCTTTGTAAACACTTACCTGACCATGTTTACCCAGTTAGAGACCAGACAATTCCCACTTGCCATACAGTTCACTTCAGGCATCGTCAATGAAGAAGAAATCGTTTTGCCGGGTGGATATCTGCCCAAGGTACTTCCCCAGGATAAAAATCTTGACCTCGATCCGGCTTCCCTTTCCATGGAATACCATTATGAGGGCAATAAGCTTTATTTTAAGAATTCCCTGATGCTTAATAAAGCGACTATCCCCCCCGAGGAATATCCGGACCTTCGAAAGGTCAAGAAGGAAAGTAGCCAGGCAGCCTCCAGTCTGGCTATATTTGTTCGGGAAGACGAGATTTAATTGAATTTTCAATAAGATATGGATAATATTAATCAGTAATGGTAAAAGAGAAGGGATATGAAAAGCAATAAATATTATTGGCCCGGGATTCTGGCCATCCTTTTAACGGGTGTTTTGATCAATCTAATGGTTACGGCTGCGGCATTCAGCCAACCTACCGACCTGAGCCCCAAATTTCAGGAGCTTATTCAGAATGCCCCATCCGGAAGCGACTACCCGGATGCTGATGTGGTCATTCTTTACACCGAGTTAAAATATACCTTGTTACCCGATGGACATTACAGCAAGAATTTTCACTACCTGATAAAATCCTTCAACTATATGGGTAAGAAGGAATACGGTAATTTCAAGATTCAGTTCGATGCCGAGTACGAAGAGGTGGAGATCGAGACTGCCCGTACCTTCAATGGACTGGACAAGGTAGATAATGTTGATCAGAACAGCATCAACATCATTGATCCCCCCGGTCTGGAACGGGCGAGTATTTACTCAAATGTAAAACAAAAAGTGATCTCCTTCCCCTCAATGCAGGACACTTCTGTAATCGAGTTGAGGGGGGAGCTCCGAACCATCAAGCAGCCCGAAGAGCCTTATTTCAGCAATAAGATATTGTTGCTGGATACGAATCCCATATTGGAAAAGATAATTATTGTAGAGGTTCCGGAGAACACGGTTCTCAAGCATTATTGCGGTAACGGCGCCCCTCAGCCGGCAGTTTCAGGAAAAAGTTACCGGTGGGAGGTGAAAGATCATCCCGGAATTATAATGGAGAGCGGGACCCCTCCTTATTCCGAGTTCCTCCCCGTAGTATATTATTCTACCGCCCCCGACTGGGATTTCGTGGGCAGTTTTCTGAGGGATAAATTTAAATCCCCGGTTGAACCCGACGATAAGATTAGCGCCAAGGTCGCCAGCATAATTACCTCCGACGATAAAGTTGACCAGTTATGGGAGATCTTCTATTATGTAGCTGACAAGGTCCGCAACGTTCATCTCCCCCTGGGGATTGCAGGTTACCAGCCAAACCCGGCTTCTTTAGTGCTTAGCAATAGCTATGCGGATACCCGGGACAAGTGCGTTCTGTTGATCAGCATGCTGCAGTCGAATGGGATCAGCGCCTTTCCGGCGTTGGTAAATGATGCGGGTAATCACATCAGAAAGGACATCCCCTTCCTGGACCAGTTCAACAAAATGCTGGTGGTAGCCCAGTGCGAGGGACAGAAAATATGGCTGGACCCCTTCACCGATGACGCCCTGTTCGGCTATATCCCCGATTGTCTGGGAGAGGAGGCTTTGGTCATTTATAATGACAGGGCTGTCTTTGAAACGGTGCAGGGACCGCCCCATATCAAGGATCTGGTTTCTTCTCAATATGATCTTGAATTGAACCCGGAGGGAGGCTTAAAGGGAAATTTGACGGTTTCTATGAACGGTTATTTTGACCAGAGATTCCGCTCCAATTTAAAGGATGCCCGACCCAAACAGGTCGAAATGGAGCTGGAGAAATCGGCCAGTTCCGTGGCATCGGGAGCTCAATTGACCGATTATGATCTATCGGACCTGAACGACCTTACAAAACCATCGAGTTTATCACTTGGTTTTGAAGCCGAGAAATATGCCTCCATTCAGCAGAATATGCTGATATTTTATATTCCCACTCAGAGCCTGGATTTTACAGGTATTGAATTACCCATCTTTTCCGAAACAAGGGAATTTCCCATCCTGCTCACTACAACACTTGAACGGCAGAACCGATATACTATCACCATTCCTGAAGGCTATGAGATCGAATATATCCCGGAATCCAAAACTATCAAGAATGAGGTCGGCTCTTTTGAAATAAACTCCGATCAGCGGGGACAGGAGATAAGCTATAATTATCATTTAAAGGTAGATCATAAGAGGATAGACCCGGAACAATACAGCGAGTTCAAAGCCCTGGTCAAGAACCTTCTGTCGCCTAAAAACCGTTTAGTGCTGCTGGAGGCCGTTGACCAAAAATAATTTTTATTATCAATGAATAGATATCAAGTCTTGCCTCAGGATTCGCGGTTTCCCATTACCCTGAAGATATTGATTGGCTTTTTAGTTGTGTTATGCTTAAGTCTCGCTGCAAATTTGCTGTTCGTATTTCAATTGAACCGGCTGGAAGGTTTTATCCGTGACTCTAATCTGGGCGCTCAGAAAATCGCGATATTACAAAGTATGTTGATCAACCTGGATACAGAACATAAAATGTATCAAGCCTTCACAGTATTATCCACTCCGGGAACAATTTCACACGATCGCTTTGAGCGGGAATGGCGGGATTTTACTGGCAAGTACCGGTCGGTAACGGGGGGTTTGGATAAGGGGCGGATCCCGGAAACTGATTCCCGCAGATTAGCCGGCCTGGATAGCTCTTTTAACATCTTCAACCAGATATTGGAAGAAGAATTCCAGATGATAAAAGAGGGGAAATCCGAGCAAGGCTGGCAATTATTTCAGTCAAACCGCCATAAAGAGGGCTACAGAAATCTCGAGGCGAAGATAAGGAAAACGCTGAGTCAATCATCCCGTCTCAATTCTCTGAGGGGCATCGAGTCCCCCCTCCAGAAACTACACAGTTCGCTTAGCAGCCTTATCACTGCCGAGTACAAGAGGGGCCGTTTTTTCCAAATCGCATTAGAGTTCGAATCGGCCCTGGACAATTTAAAGACCTTCCCGGAAACCGACCTGAAATTATTAAACAAAATTCAGGCAAATCATCGTACAATAGTAGAGGAATTCCAGAAAACCAATACCGCAAAGGAGTCGGCAGATACCCTCTTTAATATGGTCTCAGATGATCTGGAGGACCTCCGGGAATCGGAATTTATAGCTTTCAAGCTCTATGCTTCCAAATCCTCGGATATGGGCACTTTAACCCGGCGGATCTGGCTGATAGGCACCTTTGCTTTGTTCCTGATCAGCTTATTTATTGCGGTACTCATAACAACCAGGATTGCCAAGCCAATCTCCCGGCTTAAAAGGGCCACACTGATCGCCAAAAAAGGAAAATACGATCAACTAATCCCGGTTACCACCAATGATGAGATTGGGGAATTAACCGGCGCGTTTAATGAAATGCTCATGGAGCTGGGGGTTCTGGAAGATATGAAATCCGGTTTTGTCGCCAGCATCACTCACGATTTAAAAAGCCCGTTAGGACGGATTAAGGGTGGACTTG
Source organism: bacterium (assembly GCA_016930435.1). Lineage (GTDB taxonomy): Bacteria > UBP14 > UBA6098 > JAFGQG01 > JAFGQG01 > JAFGGQ01. The sequence continues at coordinate 5,787 of JAFGGQ010000125.1, read as the reverse complement.
CCAATCTCAACGACCAATTACTGGGGCCGCTTAACCGATCCCAGAAAAAGCTCATTCAGATGATGGAAAAGGATGCAAAAACCCTTGGTACCCTCATCTATAATCTGCTGGACCTTCAGAAGATCGAGGCGGGGACCTTCAAGCTGGACTACCAGGAGGTCTGTCTGGCTGACTTTCTACATGACTGCCTTCAGGATTATAGCCTGGAACTGGAGGACAAGAAGATCGAGCTCCGCGTTTCACTTTTGCTGGATGGTCAGCAAATTATGATCGATACCAGGCAAATGGCCCGGGTTATAGATAACCTGATCAATAATGCCATGCGCTTCACACCACCCGGCGGCAAGATCACCGTGGAAGCTGAAAAGATGGGCAACACCGTGCGTTTCGGAATCATCGACACCGGGGCGGGAATACCACCCGAAGATATCAAAAACATCTTTAATAAGTTTTTCCAGGTCAAACTGAATCAAAAAGGAAATAAAGGTTCCGGAATCGGCCTGACTATTACAAAAGGCATCATCGAAGCACATTTGGGCAAAATCTGGGTGGAAAGCGACCTCGACTACGGTACAGCATTCTACTTCGAACTGCCCCTTAAACCACCTGAAGAAACTTCTAACCAAGAGGTAATTTAAATCATGATTTTTAAAAAAATATTGCTATCCGGACTGATGTTTTTTCTTGTGATTCCTCCTCACCAGAGCGGTGCTATAACTTCTCTGACACTTGACGGCGCCAGTTCCGTTACTATAACCCCACCCGCCGAAGTGCTCGTGCAGGGTAATTTCAGCGCAGTTGGAGGAACCCTCCAGGTGCATCTGTTCCAGGATCAAAACGGCAATCGCCTGCTTGATCCGGATGATCTCCGAATGGATTACTACAAGATCATTGACGGGGTTTACAGCCAGGGCCGTTACGAGGAAGGGAAAACGATCCGGGGCGATGATAATATGGCCGAAGATGGTGAATTCCTCTTCTACTATCAGTTTCCTATTAGTTTTTTTACCAGTTTCCAGGATACCCTTTGCTACTTTGTATTCGCTAAGGATCAGGATCTCTCCTCCCGGTCGGCCAGTCTCTTTGTCAACTTGAACCCGGAATCCCTGACCCGGGAAACCCCTTATGTTTATGGCAGTATTTCCGATTCCGAGTCAGGCCTGGGAATACCCCAACTGGAGATCCACTGCCAGGTTGACGGGAAAGAATTGACCACTATCACCAACGCCGAAGGCCATTACTGGATACCCCTGATCCCCGATGTAGAGTATTTGCTTCAGATATATGATTATTCGGGCCTGTATCCCTGGACGGATTCCATCCCTGTCGATTTTCCTCACGGAGGCGACTCATTGGAACTGAACCTGGAACTTACACCTTACAACCAGTTCATTACCGGCGTGGCTTCATTATTGGACAGCGGCCCCGCGGAGAATATCGTCATAGTAGGGAATAATAGCTCAACCTATGAAAACTCCTTTGTGAAATCAAATGCCCTGGGCGAATTTGAGCTGGGGGTAAGAACCGGCGACTATTTTGTATTCGCCAGCGCAATACCCGGAATTCATGGAGACTACCGAATGGGGATGATCGCTGTAGAGATACTCCCCGATTCAATCTACACCGAAATCAATTTCAGTCTGGAAAGATTCACCTGCTTCATTGAGGGCAGGGTTACATTCGGTGATGGCCAGCCGGTAAGCAATATCAACGTTACCGCCCGGAAGACAGGCTATACCTATTTTGCGGTAACCCACTCCGATGGCTATTATAAAATCGCCGTAACACCTGATATTTACAGTGTCTCGGTCAGCTTAAGGGGATACCAGTCGAGCCCGGCAGTCGATACCGTAGCTATTGCTGAACACTGGACCGAGTCAGGCGTTGACTTTGTGCTCTCCCCGGCAAGCACTATGCCATACCTGTCGGGAAGGGTTACCAACTCAGGAATGGAAACTATTTACGGAGCCCGGGTGCTGGCATATTCCCCCTCCCGCTCCCAGATGGACGGATGGCTCAGCACTACCACGGACAGCGCCGGTTCATATACCTTCGAACATATCCCCACCGGAATATGGTATGTAGCCGCTTACCATCCCTTTTATGATTCCCCGGAACCCGCAATAAGAGAATTTAACCTCTCCCTTGAAGACCACCTTACCGGTCAGGATTTTATCCTTTCACATACCAGCCTTGATGATCATCAGGCACTCCTGCCCAAACAGTATAAGCCGCCTTATCCTAACCCCTTCAACGGCCTTTGCATTATCAGCGCCCCATCCGAATCATACATCGAAATATATGATATCCGCGGAATAAAGGTCCTATCGGAAAAGGGAGAAAATCTTTACTGGGAACCTGAATATTTATCATCTGGAATATATTTTGTCAAGATAAACCGAGATCACGATGCTTTTATACACAAGGTAATTTATATGAAATAATCGGGTTTGAACAAGGAGGGCTATAACCTATGATTAACAGGAATAAGGGTATATATGTTGTTATAATCCTGATATCGTTATTGTTTAATGTTTCTGTAGCCTGGGGCGATCTTAATTTCGCGGGTGAACTGAGAGGAGAATATAACCAGGATAGGTATGGTACGGTAATCTCAAGTGGCGGGGATATTAACGGTGATGGTTATGAAGAGCTTTTAATCGGAGCCCCTGGCTCTTTTGAAATGCCCGATTTTGCTGGAAAAGTCTTTATTTATTTAGGGGGGAAAAAATTCCGCGCCAAACCGGACATCGTACTTTCGGGCAAGGAGCCGGGAGAGTCATTCGGGTGCGCTTTGACATCTCTGGGCGACATCAACAATGATGGTTACGGGGATATTGCGGTGGGTGCGCATAAGAACAGCGATGGTGGCCCGGAAACGGGCATGGTTTACATCTATTTCGGAGGGACTGCTTTCGATACCATCCCTGATCTCACACTGGAGGGGGATCGGCCCTATGAATGGTTTGGTATCTCCCTGGACGGAGGTGCTGATCTGAATGGTGACGGGACCTCTGATTTTATCATTGGAGCCAGCTACGGCGGGGATCAAGGCGCAGGATGCGTTTATTTGTATCTTCCCGGCATTGATATTACCAAACCAGCGCTGATACTGAACGGAGAGTCTGCAGGAGACTGCTATGGGAACAAGGTGGCCATACTGGGTGATATAAACAATGATGGCTTCACTGATTTCGGCGTTGGCCTTTTTCACTATTCACATGATGGAATCAATAATATCGGACGGGTGGATATTTTCAAGGGGGGGAACATCATCAGCAAGGATCCCTGGCTAACTTTAAAGGGTAAACAGAAGGACGAGTGGCTGGGTTTTTCCTTAAGCGGAGTAGGGAATGTAAGCGGCGACGAATATGCTGACTTTGTAGTGGGAATTCCCCATGGCGGCAAAAACGAAGAGGGCGTAGCCTTATTTTATCAGGGAGGCCAGGTACTTCGGGAAACTCCCAATGTCAGCTTTACCGGCACCCTTCAGAAGGATCTCATGGGTTATTCTATTGCCCGTGTATGGGATATAAACGGCGATGGCTTCGAGGATATTGCGGTTGGATCCCCCTTCAACAGCACGGGCTCTTTTAAGGCTGGAAGAGTAAATTTCTATTATGGGGGACCTGCAATGGATACCCAATCGGATATGCATATTGTCGGGGACCGCAAGAATGCCCGATGTGGTTACAGCATAACCACCGTGAGATCATTTTTTGGAAAGGGGATTAATGCATTTGTGGTATCCTTGCCCGGTATTAACAACTCTGAAGAGGGTCCCGGACGGGTCTTTCTTTATTCAATAATGGAGGGGAAATGACACCCTATGAATTAATAATAAAGAAGAGGGAGGGGCTGGAACTTGACCGTTCCGAGCTGGAATTTATTGTGAATGGTTTCACCGACGGCAGTATTCCTGATTATCAGATGTCCGCCTTTTTGATGGCAGGATTTCTCAGGGGATTCAGCGCGGATGAGACCGCGAACCTGACCTCGGTGTACATGAATTCGGGAACCCTAATTGATCTTTCATCCCTCCCCGGGCATAAACTGGACAAACATAGCACAGGGGGAGTGGGAGATACCGTGAGTTTGATGCTGGCACCATTGGTAGCGACTTATGGCATTACCGTTCCCATGATCTCCGGCCGGGGGCTTGGACATACCGGTGGTACCCTTGATAAACTGGAGTCCATACCCGGGTTCCGCACAGATCTGAGCATCCCGGAATTCATAAGCCAATTGGAGCGGATAGGGGTAGCTATCATAGGTCAGACTGCCGAACTGGTCCCCGCTGACGGCAAGATCTATGCCCTTCGCGATGTTACCGGTACGGTGGATACCCAACCGCTGATAGTAGCCTCCATTATGAGCAAGAAACTTGCGGAAGGGATAAACGGACTGGTTCTCGATGTGAAGGTAGGTTCCGGCGCATTCATGCAGGATATGGAAAGCGCTACCAGTTTGGCAAAAGCGCTTGTAGATGTTGGAGAATCCAACAACTGTACTACACGGGCTTATATAACTAATATGGATCAACCCCTCGGACGCTATGTGGGAAACGCACTTGAAATGATTGAGACCATTAAGTTTTTGAGAGGTGATCATCGTGATCCCGATATGCTTAAGTTAACACTCACTCTGGGAGCGGAGATGCTCTTGATCGCCGACGCTGCTAATGATTTCGGAAGCGCCTACAGGACGCTCGAAGAGCTATTGGAAAACGGCAGAGCTTATGAAAAGCTTCAGCAGATGGTCGAAGCCCAGGGTGGGAATGTGCTATATTGCATAAACCATACCCTTTTAGAGGAAGCTCCTTTCGTAATACCGGTAAAGGCGAAGGAAGAAGGTTTTATTGCCCGGATTGCCACAAGGGCTCTGGGGATTGCGGCAGTTGAACTGGGAGCGGGTCGCAAGTCGATACAGGATAAAATTAAACATGAAGTAGGATTTGAGATTCTGAAAAAATTGGGGGATCCAGTGAAACCGGGTGATGAGATAGTATTGGTTCATGCCGCATCCGAAGCGGAAGGCCTTAAAGCGGTAGAGGATGTTCAGGCTTGTTATACAATTCAGGAGAAGCCGTTTGAGCCACCGGCAATAATCCAGCGGTATGTAGATAAAGAAGGGGTCAGGGAATGGCCATTGTGAGCCTTTATGTCTTATAATGCTCTGTTCACCTGCAATAGTATTTGAATTTTTACAAACGAGCCGAAATCATTCACAATAATTCTTTTTTGAAGATGATATTCGGTTTCTCTGACCGAACCAACCTTGTTGGTTACTCTGCGCCTCCTTTGCGAGGGTTTGGGGTTTTGTGGAGTAGCTTAGCGGTTAAGGCTACACAAAATTTTTGGTTATTATTTATATTGTTTTCCCCCATTTACTCCACTTGCCTGGAGAGTTCCCCCCGGTGAACGATTGGAACGAAGATCCCCGGTAATTTGGAATTAAGCGTATGATTTTAATTCTATTTCGTCCCTAAAGGGATTATTATTATTCTTGTGATGTTTTAACTATAAACATTACGTCCCTACGGGACTAAAATTTAATCGGATCATTCAATCCCATCAGTAAATTGATGGGCTAATTTCGCATAATCCCATACGGGATTATATAGTAAGGTTAATCAACAGCTATACCCCGAAGGGGTAATTTCGCATACACCGGGGCAACGCCCCGGGTGTCAACAGAACAAATCATATAAGCCCTGAAGGGGCGAAGTAACTACTTAAAAAGGGGGTAATCAATGCCACAGAGTCTATCAAAAATATATGTCCATTT
>JAFGGQ010000015.1 GCA_016930435.1 bacterium | reverse complement strand
ATTATAATCTTCAAATAATGCCAGTCAGGGATCAATTCCTTCCACTCCGGAACAAATCGGGGGAATCTGCGATACATGAATATTAAGGCGAGCACCGCAGCTACCAATCTAGATAAAAGAGTGGCATAAGCCGCCCCTATGGTTTCCAGACGTGGGAAAAAGCCAACGCCGAAGATCAGAAGGGGGTCTAAAATAACATTTAAGGACACCGCTATTATCTGCACTATCATAGGTGAGATAGTATCCCCCAAACCATGAGCAATGCTCTGATAGAAATGGAATGTGAACATGAATACCGCACCTATGAGAATAATCCGCATGTAGCCGTTAGCCATGAAAAATATCTCTGGCGGGACCTTGAGCAATGTCAAGATATCCCTCAGGAAGATCATGCTAAGGGAGAGATAGAGAGCACTGAAAAGAATCAGAATTATCACATACTGGCCAACCGTTTTCTTGATCTTTTCAGGCTGGTTAGAGCCTTTATAGCGGGATACTATTGCAGTTCCGGCGACCACAAACCCGGTTCCGAAAGAAGCCAGGAAAAAAATAATTGGAAAGGTTATACCTGCAACGGAAACCGCTGCCTTGGCATTTTCCCCTAACTTACCCAGCCAGAAGGCATCGGTTAGATTATAGAACATCTGCATGAAATTTGAGAGCATAATGGGAAGGGAAAGCCGGACCAAATTCCTGTTAATGTTCCCACTCGTAAGGTCTATCGCTCGATTATCGGACAAATTTTAGCCTTTCTTGATTGATAAAATAATAAGCTTAATAAAATAGGAAAAAATGATCAACTTTCAACAGAAAAATGCAAATAATATAACAACCGATAATAAAGCTATGAATTTTACTCTTGCTGATTCAGAAAAAACATAATCAGCAGAAAAAAGAGCGGTTGGATTAATAGACAAATTTTATAACGGAGTAATATCTTATCTAAAGTATGATTCTTGCAGTACTACATCCGAATATCCTGATACAAGAAGTACAAAAATACCACTTATTTTCTAAATAAACTTAATATATTACTTTAATTAATGGTGTTTATATTATTTAATATCAAAAAAGTACGTTAATCACATACATCCTGGAAAAAACAATCCTGGCATTTAGTATCATCAGGGGTTTTAGGGAACCTTTCGATATTGGCAATGTTCTCAACCGGGTCATCGAGATAAGACAGCATTGCCTCGCAACTGGTTTTGATCATTTCCCTCGCTATCGCCAATTTCTCATCATCGATTTTAATGACCTCCTTTTCCCCCGGATAAAGGTAAACAGGCACCACCTCAATATTTTGGGGCAGCCATTTCCATCGATCCACTACAAATAAAGCGTAGCAATACAACTGTAAAAGGTCCACTTGTTTGGCAACGCCGGTTTTCCAGTCACAAAGTCTAAGAAGATTCCCATCCTGATATCCAAAATCGATCTTGATCCATACCTTATAACTATCGACATCTAATTCCTGCAGTTCTTCCAGCGCCCTCCATTGCATTGGGCTTACCTCCCTTGCCCTTTTCCAAATCTCACCCTGGTAGAAATTTTTCAGGCAGGTATCCATTCGGATCTGCAGCTCTCTTATTCTATTAGCATCGATTTCCTTATTGTAATAATGCTCAAAAAGATTGATATTATCCTTGATCCTGCCAAATTTCCAAAATTTTTTTATGGATTGCTGCCAACCGCTCTTCCACTGTTCCCAGGCATATTTTTCCCCATCAGAAAGGTTCCATTCCTTGTTATACCGGTAGTACTTCAAGGTGCGTTCTGCAACATTATGAACAATAGATCCCATCCACATTATCAAATTCGTCATATTGGACAGCAAATAGCACTTCTTGGTAAATTTATCAGCCCGGTTATCCCATCCTCCCCATTTAGCATAATACTGATAGTAATACTGCCTCTTACAACGCTCAAAGGTTTTGTCCCTTGAAACCGACCAGGAAAACTCGTTTTTTAAATCTGCCATTATCCCTCCCTGAATTCAAATGAAAAAACTGATCCTTTTAGTTGGAATATGTTACAGGGTAACCGTTAAGTCAATATTAAATTTTAATTTATATGTTCTCCACGGTTTCCTCTTTTAAGACCGATCTGAATTAATCAAATACCTATCCACCATCAATCGCGTAATTAGCTACGCTGGTTTTAAGCAATTCCATCAGCATATAATACAAATCATTAAAAACATTGACATTTGATATTTTAAATTTACCTTGTAGAACTTTGAAAAAAAAATCTTGTCAATAATAACAAAGGGGATAAAATGGCGGAGCATAAAAACCAGGATGATGTACAAGCTATAGAGAAACTGAATCAAAGCGCTGAAATTCTCAGAAAGGAGATTGGCAAGGCGATTATTGGCCAGGTAGATGTAGTCAACCAGATCCTTATCGCCCTGTTATCCTATGGGCATTGCCTCCTGGTAGGTGTGCCAGGACTTGCCAAGACCATGATGATAAGCACTTTAGCCAAAGCATTGGATCTCAATTTCTCCCGAATCCAGTTCACGCCGGACCTCATGCCTTCCGATATCACCGGCAGTGATGTGCTCGAGGAGGACCGCACTACCGGGAAACGTGTTTTTAAGTTTATCAAGGGTCCGGTTTTCGCGAATATTATCCTGGCTGATGAGATCAACCGAACTCCTCCCAAGACCCAGGCTGCTTTGCTTCAGGCGATGCAGGAACACGAAGTAACGGTGGGCGAGGAAACCTTTAAGCTTGAGGAACCCTTCTTTGTTCTGGCCACCCAGAATCCCATCGAACAAGAGGGAACTTACCCCCTTCCGGAGGCTCAGTTAGACCGTTTCATGTTCAATATTTTCATTGATTATCCATCCGAAGAGGAGGAAAACGAAATAGTAAAATATACTACATCCGCTTATGAGGATAAGGTTCACAAGGTATTGACGGGTGAGGAAATTATTGCATTGCAAAGGTTAATTAGGAGGGTTCCGGTCTCCGATTACGTAATCTCATACGCGGTAAAGCTGGTGAAGGCTACCCGGCCTTCGCTGACCGGACTCGATTATATCAAGCAATGGATACGTTGGGGCGCTGGTCCACGCGCCAGCCAGTACCTCATCCTGGGAGCCAAAGCCTGGGCAGCTCTCAACGGCCGCTTCTCACCTGGAATCGAGGATATCCGAAAGGTCGTTTACCCTGTCCTTAGACACCGGATTATCCCCTCATTCCACGCCGATGCAGAAGGCATAACCACCGAAGAAGTTATCCGGAGACTGCTGGAGGACATAAAGGAATAATGGCAAAAAAACCAATCGAAGACTATACCCGGTACCTTCACCCGGACATTATCTCCAAGTTCAAGACCATGGAGCTCCGCGCACGGCTCGTAGTGGAAGGTTTTTTGGTTGGATTACACCGCTCACCTTATCATGGTTTCTCGGTAGAATTCGCAGAGTACCGCTCCTATAATCCCGGAGATCCGGTTAAACATATTGACTGGAAAGTATTTGCAAAAACAGACCGCTACTATATCAAAGAATTCGAAGAGGAAACCAACCTGAAGTCCTATATTGTACTCGATAAATCAGGTTCGATGGATTATACCTCAGGTACAATCAGCAAGCTGGAATATGCTTCCTACCTGGCTGCAGCCCTATCTTATATTATGAACATCCAGAAAGATGCAGTGGGATTGCTAACCTTTGATACCAAGACAAGGGATTGGTTCCCCCCATCCTCTACCCGGCTGAGACTAATGGAAATACTAAAAAAGCTGGGGGAACTGAAAGCAGGTCAGGAAACCAATATATCTGATGTATTTAAACAGCTTGCTGAACAAATCAAGCGCAGAGGATTGGTTATTATCATCTCCGACCTCCTTGACGAACCCGACCAACTGATACCAGCAGTAAAACTCTTCCGGCACCGGAAAAACGAGATTATCGTTTTCCATGTCCTTGATCCTCAGGAAAAACGACTGGGTTTTAAATCCGAGACCATATTCGAGGACCTGGAAACCAATGAAAAACTGCAAACTCAACCGTGGCAGATACGTGAAGGGTATCAAAAAGCATTCCTTGAATATATTAACCGACTTAAATTTGAATTCAGGCAATCCCAAATTGATTATGTCCAGATGGATACATCTCAACCATTTGATGTTGCCCTGCTGGCTTATTTATTTAAACGCTCTAAACTTTTCTAAGATAGTGTAATGCTCTCATTTTTAAATAATATATTTCTGCCGATCCTGGTACTTGCATCATTGCCCGTATTGATCCACTTACTGTCCCGCCGCCGGATCAAGCGAATAAGATTCTCAACCTTGCGTTTCATGAAAGAACTCCAGAAAAAGCAAATGCGCCGTATCAAATTACGCCAAATACTGCTTTTGATCATCCGCACTTTGATTATCTTGTTCATCGTCGCAGCATTCGCGCGCCCGGCCGTTAAAGGAAAGTTTTCCTCGGATATTCAGGCTCACGAACCTACCTCGGTGGCTATCCTGCTCGATAATTCCTATAGTATGGGACAGGAATCCAGGGGTGTGGATCTGTTCACACAGGCTCGTGCTAAAGCACATCAGATAATTGAATTCCTGAAGCCAAGGGATGACTGCCTGTTGATCGTTTTCAACGACCACCCTCAATTGGTGACAAACCAGCCCACCCGCCTTTTCAACCAGCTTTCCTCTGCCCTGGATACCATAGAAGTCAGTGACCGGGGCACCGATGTTTACTCGGCACTTGGATTGGGCCTGAAGATGCTGGAAGAATCCAAACACCTTCATAGAGAGCTCTACATACTTACCGATGATAAAGACAGGGGCTGGCGCGAATGGTCCAGAACCGAAAGTAGCCAAAGGATCCAGATATTCGCGATACCATTCACCGGCGATTACGAGGATAACCAGTCAGTGGATAAGATTACATTTCCTAATCAACTGCTGGAAGTCGGCAAACCCATCAATCTTTCTGTCACGGTAAATAACCATACTTCCAGGCCAGCCGGAGGAATTCTCACAAGCATTTACCTTGATGGAAAAAGGGTTGCCCAGAGGGACCTGGACCTTCTCTCCAATGCATCAGGGCAGGTGGATGCCCAGATCGAGGTTTACCAGGGAGGTAATCATAGCGGTTATGCCGAGATTGAAGGAGATGCCATTCTTACAGACAATCGGTATTATTTCAGCTTTAAGATCCCACAGAAAATCCGCACCCTTTTAGTTGGTGAGAATAACCGTTTATTCGTGAAATTAGCCCTCGATCCGCATGGAGATGGCTTTTTCGAGATAACTGAAAAAGAATACCGCTATCTGGGAGGAGAGATCCTGGCTAAATATGATTTAATCATCCTGCTGGATCCACCCTCATTATCCAGCGATATTTTTGCCAAGTTAAAAACATTTATTGAAAAAGGCGGCGGCATATTCTTGACCCTTGGAGAAAATACTGATATAACCAATCTGCAGGCGAACCTATTAAACGAAATTTCCGGTATATACCTCTCCGACCGAACAAGTGGTGGAAACCTGGATACATACATGCAACTTGAAAATGTTGACTATGCCCATCCTGTCTTCCAGGTGTTCAATCCTGACAACAATTATGAGGAGGTCACATTTTTCCGTTTCTATCCCGCTTCGGCGTCAAAAGGGATTATCGCGGAATTCAACAACGGATCGCCCTTCATCCTGGAAGCCGACTTTGGAGAGGGCCGAATGATGGTTATGACCACCTCTCTGGCTCCGGCCTGGAGCAATCTGGGTCTAAGTGGCTTGCTGGTCCCCCTGTTCCACCGCTGCTCACAGTATCTTGCTTCAAAGCTCTCCCGGTTCAATGAACCCCATACAGTAGGCGAACCTTTCCTGAGAATACTGGAAGAGGATATACAGGCCACTAGCTTTGCACTGCGAAAACCCGACCGGAAAAAACTCAATATACTTCCATCCTATCAGGAAGGCAAACTGGCTTTCCGAATCGACAATCCGGACCAAGCAGGTATCTATGAAATATGGGCGGATAGCATGTTGATAGACATTTCTGCGGTTAACCCCCAAATCCTGGAATCGGATATGAGCCCTTTGCAAAGGGATGAAGTGGAGGAGCGAATCAAGGTCAAATGGGTTGATCCAGACGAAGAGATAGAGAATGTAATCTTTTCCTCCCGGTATGGCAAGGAACTCTGGAAACTCTTTCTGTGGATAGTCTTCGTATTGATGGTGGCAGAAATATTGTTAGCTACAACCTGGCGGAAACCCAAAGAATTTATTGAAGAAGAAAATCCCGCTTTATAATTTGGGGTTCATATATAGAAAAACAATTCCCCTCAAAGAGAATCCTCGTAGATGATTTATAAAAAAGCTATTGGAGGAAAAAATACCAATAGAAGATTACCTGGCCAGTGTAATAGTGCCCTTACAGGCCTTTTCATTTCCTAACTTGAGGATGTAGAAATAAACTCCCCCGGGGCAATCCCGCCCATCATCATCCTTTCCTTCCCAGATCACCTGGTCAGGACTGGCCATTTCAATATCGCGGGAATAGACCAGGCGACTCTTCATATCATAAATTTCCAGGGTTGCCTTTTTGCTGAACAGGTTGGGATAAGTGAACCGCACTCGGTCATTAAAGCCATCTTCGTTTGGAGTAAAGGGATCGGTGCTTTCCCAACAGTTGAATTCGGGCTCCAGCCAGAAATGAAACTCCCATTCCGCCTGGTTCGGGGTGCAATAATCAACGTTGTCAGTAACACTTAGTATTACCGTAAAGGAATCGCCATCGGAAAAGGGGTATCCGGCTGAGTTGGGATCGAATTCAAATAACCCGCTGATTGAATCGATGGGGCTCCATGACAGACCCTGGCAGGGATAATCGAAGGTACTGGCTCCCCCATTTTTAAAAAGCTGTAATTGGAAACTGCCCTCCTCGATGCCCGAAGGGTAGTCCTGTATAACTGCTTCCAGATAGAACCGGGAGCGGGGCACCATCTCCCCTTCAGAAGGATATATGCTATTCAATTCCGGGGGCGACAGGTCGATGTAGAAGGACCAATGCAGGGGATAGGCAAGGGGAATACCATAAATATCATTCAAGGTCCGTAATTCTACTTCAATCAACCCTTCCGGCAACGGAATAGAACCGGGATCCCAGATCACAAGTGATTCATCTATAGAAATCTGTGATTGGCTGAAAGAATATGATGAATCGTTAACGGTAAGGATTAAGCTGCTATATTCAAAATCATAAATGGATTTTACCCATAAGGAAATCATCTGATCAGCGCAACTGGTAGTTGTGTGTGGCAAAGGTTGTATAATGTGGGCAACAAGGCATGGGACTATATTCACAGGAAGATCAGGGGTCTGGTTGGATCTCCGGTCGCTTACTGCGAAATCCGCATCATTGTCCCAGAAGCGTAATCTAAAAACAAAGTCCGCCTGGGCATCCTGGGGGGAAATACTGTTCCGGCTTATAAACCAGGACGTTTCTGCGACTTGTTCATAGAACTGGGCATAATTGCGGGAATAATCAACCTCAAGTTCGCCATCGTAATCCCATATAAGCACCGCCGCCTGAGTATCCATTGTAGATAACGGATCGTATATTCCTGAAGAGTCAAAGAGTGCGATATAGATGTAAAATCCGGAATCCTCGGGCCAATATTTTGGTTTATAATCCAGGTATTGTGGCCTGATAGTATCATCATCGAGAATGAAGAACCACCATGTAAAGGGTTCGTTATAGAGTCCATTCGGCTCGCAGTAATGCGGCGAATCAACAGCGCGTACCTCGATATTAATGGTTTCCAACTCAGCGAAGTAGTAATTTGCAAGCTCGGGGTAAAACTTGAGTGTATCTCCGGCCAAAGATACTCCCGGGTCACCTATTCCAAATATGGTATCCTCGATCAGAAGCATAATTGAGTTGGGATCGACCCCTGACAGCGAATCGTATAGTATAACACTAACGGTTTCTTGCCAGCAATAGGTAGCGTTACCCGAATGGGGCAGGTTCTGAATTGCGACAGGCCCTTGATAATCGGTGAAAAAGGTCCATTGCAAAGTATCTTTAAGGAAATTGCCCAGGCTATCCTGAGCCGAAAGCAAGGCAACATATATAGAATCACCATGTTCCCAGGGAATAGCAGGCTCAAACCACAGGGAATCATTAACAAATTCCAGCCGGCTATCAGTCAGGTTAAGCACCTCACTATTTACTGACAATTGTATTGACGCCTGGTTGATTCCGGTAGGATCATAAAGAAATATTCCGATATTCTGGAGACTGCAGGCGGTGAAGGTGCTCTCGGCAGGGATAATGATCCGTGCCCGTGGCCCGGCAAGGTCTATTATGATACTCCAGCACCAGTATCCAAGGTTAGGATCGCACCAATCCGGCTCATCCGCAGCTTCCAAGCAGATATCCAGGGTCTCCACATCCTCGAAGGCAATACCATAAATCACTGGATCAAAGATCAACCGATCGTCCGTATAGCTCATTCCGGGTGATCCATAAGGGATGGTCTCACCGTAAACGTAAAGGACGATAGAGGCAGTATCCACACCGGCAATAGAATCATAGAGCTCGACGCTAAGTAAGGGCTGAGTAGTATCAACTACACTTAAAGGAGGAGGCTCCTCATTTGAAAATTGAGGAGGTATAAGGTCAACCTGGAATTGCCAGGAATAGACATCTGCCAGAGTATTGCCCAGGCTGTCCATAGCTTCAAGAACTCCGATAGTTACGAGATCACCATCATTCCATGAAACAGGTGGGAAGAAGCGTAAGGTATCCCCCATGATTAAATAAGGCGAATCATGGCCATACTCCTCCCCATTATAGCCAATGACCACCGAAGATGGGATTACCCCATTTGGATCCGTCAAGGCAATGAGGATGGTTTGGGAATCACATGCTGTCACTGAAAGGTGCTCCGGCTCAATCAAATTTGCGATAGGCCCACTGAGATTTACGCTGAAAAACCAGCAATATTCAAGCGTATTGGAGCCACAGACAAGGGCCCTGTCACAAGCTGTGAGGCAAATCGAAACGGTATCGCCATCTTCGAACTCCAATCCGACTGAAGCAGTATTCAGTGTAAGTACTTCTCCATCCCAATCCAATATACTACCCAGATAATCGGTACCATTTATATTATAGTTAAAACAGGCGGGATCGACACCTGAAAGATAATCCACCACGTGAATACTGATAACCGGTTCTGCATCTCCAATGATCGCACCTCCCGGAGGGTATTCAGAAAAGGCATCCGGGGAAGTGAGGTCGAATATAATTCTCCAGGCAAAAGGGCCTGAATGATTACCCAATAAGTCCTCAACATAATCAAAGTAAATAATAGCCTCCTCACCATCCTCATAGGTCAACGGAGGATTAAAGTACAGAATCGTACCCCTGTAACTCATAGAGGAGGGATAATTGTAAGTGTGACCGCCTGCGCTTAGTATAATGGAACTTGTATCCACTCCATAAACATCATAGATGGCAATTTCAACCTGAAGGGTTCCACAGGATATATAACCGCTATCGGGTGGGTTTAAAAGTTCAACAAGAGGGCCTGCTGTATCCACAAAAAAAACCCAGCAAACAGGATCGATATAATTAGGTCCGCAATAATCGGGAATATCCGCAACTGTATTTAAGCATACTTCAACGGTATCTCCCAGTTCCAGGCCGGTATCCCCCGTAAGCAAAATCAGCTCATCTTCACTCCATATCAGAAAGGGAGATGGTAATCTAAAGACGCTTCCGTTAACCTGAAGCTCAATAGAGGAGGGATCTACCGGGCTGAGCGAGTCGCGTATAAACATGGATATATTTGGAATCGCGGTGGTAACCACTGTATCCGGCGGAGGGTTTATCCCGAAAACTACCGGTGGGGACAGGTCCAGGATGAAATAAAAGCTAACAGTATCTCGGAAAGGGCAGCCCGTGGTATTCTGTAAATTGACTACCTGGCCATAAACAAATTCGCCATCCTCAAAACAAACACTCCCTTCGGAGTTAAAAACCAGCAAGGATTCATCGTGAAAATATGTAAAATAATCCGGGCCGAATAGTTCACCATTCAACTCCATCTGAATAGTCTCTAAAAGAATATCGGATTCCGATGAGACATGAAAGGAGATGCTCTGACAGGTACAAGCGCTGACTGTGTAGTGAGTGGGTTCAAGAAGGGTTAGCAATGGTGAATCGCTGAAGAAATTAAAGGTTACAGAGCTAAAAACCGGCAGTTCGCCGGTGCCTCCCCTATTCATCACCACGGCATATTGAAAATACCTTCCATGGTTAGCATCTGATGGGACAGGTTCGCCATTTGTCAATGGTATCCAGGGGGTCCAGCTGATCAGGTCATAAGAGGTTCTCAATTCCACCAGCATTGAACTTGCTCCCGGCACCTGGCCGGTCCATAGCACTGTGTCCATCTGGACTTCACAGACCATATCGGTCACCTGGGAGAAGAAAACCCCGGTACCCCGGCCTCCGAAATAAGCATAATACATGGTATTGATCATCGCCTTAGCTTCCCATTCCAGAGGCCTGAAACCGCTTCCGCTGTATTCCTCCGCATGTCCAGTGCTAAAATAACCCGCAAAGGAATTCTGGTCGGTATTATTATAGGTGTGCATATAGATCTGACCATCCGGGCCCCGGTACCATATCTGGCCAGCCACATAATCCTCCCCGAAGGGATGGCAATCAGTAACATCAAACGAGGCAGGAAGATCGAATGGGCGATGTAAAACGGAATGGTCAGAAGGTGCTGAACCCTCCAGGAATACCTCATTATAAATATCATAGGGCGCTGCACTGGAAACCCATTCCCCTCTTAAGCCGGTAATATCCGTCAATTCATTGAAATTATCATGGACGAAGGTTAACCAATCCGGCCAGCGAGCTCCAAATGGGCCCTCCCGACGGGCAATCGTATCATGGGTTAGCACTACACCTCTACCCAACTGGGCGAACTGACGCAAAGTACTTGCCCCTAAGGAGGATAGGTCATTATCCACGCCGCCATAACCGTTGGCGATCCCAAAATAGACTATATCATAATGCTCCAGTGTAGTTCGACTGCTCACAGCGCTTAAGGGATCGGACACAGTAATGGAATCATAAACACTGTTAATATTGTTGAAATAGGAAATGGGTACTATATGAATTTTAAAATTAAGCACCGGGCTTCCTGTTCCTTCATAGAGATAAACGGATTGAGCGATACAATCCTGACAATGTCCGTCGGGGTAAACCTGAAGAACATAAATAGTGTCATTAGCCGCCAGGCGGAGCGCAGCATTTCCGTATCCCAAAGGATCTGGGGAAATGATCTGCACATTTCGCCGCGTGCCCTCGTAAAAATCCGAATAATCTTCCTCGGTAAAGGAATAATAGCCCAGCGCATTCAGGAAACATAATAATCCACTTAAAAAAATGAGTAATATTATTGAGAATTTCTTCATGGCTTCTTTTTAAGATCGGGAATAAAAAAGGGAAGCGCTACTTTACCGAGGTCAATTTGCTTTAGAAACAGAATCAGGTCGATCAATTCACGTACCGCTCCCAGTCCACCCTTATGAACGGTAATATAATCCACAGCTTCTTTAACTTTAAAATGGGCATCCCCCGTACACGCTGAAAAACCTACCTGAACCAGAACCGAAAGATCGATGATATCATCTCCCAGGAAAGCCATTTCCTCATCATTATAGCCATATTTTTCCTTAATCGATTTATATGCTTCCCGCTTATCGTTAACCCCTTGCTCAAGATCCTGAACCCCCAGCTCAGTAGCTCTTCGCTGCAAGGCTTCGGACCGCTTTCCGCTGATTATACCCACTCCTAAACCGCTTTTCAGCGCTATAAAAACGGCCAAACCATCCTTTACATCGAAACGCTTGGTCTCCTGATCGCCCTCATTATAGAACAATCCGCCCTGTGTAAGTACACCGTCAACATCAAGGATAAGATATTTTACCTTTTTTACTTTATTTGCAAGATTATATGCCTTCATCAGATTTGTCCTTTTTTTTACTATTTAGTAAAATATAAAACAAAATAAAAATAGCAAGAGCTAACAGGGTACAAAAAACCTGAAGGAGCTGGTCTTCAAAAATAAGTTCAAAATTAGCCATGATGGGGAAATATGAGAGACAAAATGCAACGCTGTTTACTATTACGTGGGTAGCCATGGCAATTGGAAGCGAATCAGAGCGCATGAGTATAAATCCCAGTGCTAATCCGGGGATCAGGACACTGGCAAACCGGAATGGATCCAGGTGAAAAAAGGCAAACAAAAAAGCGGTCACGATAACACCACCTATGCTTCCCCATTTCCGGGCAATGCCATTTTGGATATAACCCCGAAACAAAAATTCTTCACATAGCCCGGGCAGCAATGCGATCACAAATAATCCCGGGATAAAACCCAGGTTTCCCAGCCTGGCAATGATTTGATTAAAACCCTGAATATACTCCATGGGCGGTGGGAAAACCAAACTGCTATATACTTGAGCCTGCGTACCCAGATAAAATATTGACACTCCCATAGGTATTGAAAAAATCAACTTTAGCATGGAGGGTGGATTCAGTTTTATTGATCCAAGTGGGATTCCGAATCTCTTAACCAGAATTAAGGAAGGAAGCAAAACCAGGCCCAATTCTGTGATAAGCAATCCGGTGAAGACATTGCTAAGCTGAAGGGGCTGTCCTATATACCAGAGCAATACCAGGGTAAAAAGAAACAGCAAAAAGCTATCACCCAATCCGGGATATTGAAGTTGTTTTTTTAAGGTTCTTTTACGGAAAATGTATTTAAATGGTGATTGGATTTTATCCCCGATAAGAATTTCTTCCCTCTGCAGCAGCCGGATAGCCCATGCCAAAGCCAGGATGGCATATAAAGCCATAGAACACAATACAATGACCACATGGCTGAGAATATATTTACCCATCAGCATTTCTTTGAACAGCAGAGCAACATTCATAATAGGGACGAATGCCATAAGGTTGGTTAACTGAACCCCGGGCAGAAGCACTACAATGGCGGGTAATTCAGATATTATGACCAGGGGGGTCAGATAACTCTGGGCTTCCTTATAACTTTTGGCAAAAGCTGAGAGGGCTAAAAACAATGCTGAAAAAAGGGCGGCGAGTGGCACCAAAATGAAAAAGATAGAAGCCAAACTGGTAAAATTAAGGGAAAATTTTATATCCGCCATCTTTTCCATCAAGAACATCCCATGGGTAAGGGTTAATCCCATGCTTGCTAGGTTAAGCAGTGCAGTTACAATAGCCATTGTAAAGACAGTGAGGTATTTACCAATGATTATTTCGGTGCGGCCGGCAGGGCTTACCATCAATGTCTCCAATGTGCCCCTCTCCTTCTCCCCGGCCAGCATATCCACAGAGCAGTAATAAGCACCGGTAATAATCATAATGATCACAAAAAATGCCAATATACCCCCAAATAAAAAAGCTCCCATCTCCTTAGCGGTAGCAATATTCCGGTAGTTTTTAAGAATCGGTTTGATGAACTCCGGATTTAGCCCTTTTTCTGTTACCCAATTCCTGACTATCTCATCCCGATACGCATTGATAATATTCCCCAGCCGTTCCGAACCCGCATCGGATTCCTCGGAAGCACCGTCATAGTAGATATTTATCCCAGCTGGGTGCTCATGCTTTAAGCTATCTTCCAAGCCTGGCGGGATTTCAAGGAAGAGATGAAGATCCCCTTTCTTAAGGGCATCCAACGGTTGCGAGATCCCTTCCCGGATGACGAACTGGGAATCAGCCAGTACCGCTTCCGCCAATTCCGGAGCATACTCGGAGCCCGATATAAAAATACTGAAGACCTTTTTTTGGATCTTCTGCACCTGGAAAATGGAAATTTGGGAAAGCCCGATGATTAAAATAGGATATAGAATAATAGGCAGAATTATAGAAACAAAAAGGGTTCGCTTATCCCGAAGGGTTTCCTTGAACTCCTTCTCCATTATTACTTTAATCTGACCGAATTTCATCTTCTTCAAAGACTTTTTTATATTCTGACAAGCAGCGGTTGTTCCGGGTTCACTTTGTCACTCCAACGGTAACCTTTCGGAACCTTGCTGGAGCTGCACCGTGTGACATCTGAGCGGTCTGGACAGGTTGCCCCTTCCCGCAATTATTTACCCCCCAGAGAACCCAGTTACGGTCATTGCAGATAGCATCACAATTAGACCAGAACTCAGGGGTGATCCCCTGATAAGTTGGGTTCTTTACCATCTCCGTTATTTTCCCATTCTTGATTAACCATCCGACCTCGCAACCGAATTGAAAATTCAACCTCCGCTGGTCTATTGACCAGCTCTTATTGGTCTCCATGTAAATACCATCTTTGGTATCAGCGATAAGATCATTAAAATCCCAATCACCTGGTGAAAGGCTGATATTGGTCATTCTGATCATTGGCAAGCTGTACCATCTTTCCGCCCGGTTGCAACCCCTGCTGGCAGGTTCACCAATTACTCCAGCTAACTCCCGGTTGGTAAGATAGCCCCATGTAATACCATCCTTAACCAGGAACCAGCGTTGTGACCGCACTCCGTCATCATCATAGCCTACCGTAGCCAAACCGCCAGGAAGGGTACCATCCGCTACAATATTGACTATGGGAGAACCATATTTATAGTTTTGGTACTTCTCGGTAGTGATAAAGCTGGTGCCGGCATAATTGGATTCCATCCCGATAACCCGGTCCAGTTCAGAGGGATGACCCAGCGATTCGTGAATCTGAAGAGCTAACTGGGAACCCTCCAGGATCAAATCCATCTTACCGGAAGGGCACTGCTTAGCTGACAGCAAACCTATGGCCTCCTCGCGCACTCGCTCAGCATTCTCTAATAAGGGAGTAGTCCTGACCAGTTCATAGCCGCACTGCATATTTTGCCTGCCAAACGAAGTTGGAAATGATCGATTCTGAACATCTCCGTTATCGACTGCGGTAACAGTATATCCAATGCCGGACTGGATGGTTTTTTGTTCTATGTAACTCCCCTCTGAAGATGCAAAATACTGGTGTTCCTGCTCAAAACCCATCTCGGATTCAGCCACCTTGATACGGGGGTCTTTCCTCAAAATTTCATCAATACTCAATAAGAGACCAAGTTTCTCATCCAGGGAAACTTCAAAGGGATCAATAAGGTAATGGGAAAACCATTTATCCTGATACTCAGGTTCGGGCGCCAGCGATACCGGTTCTTTCTTCATGGAAGCAGAAGCCCGGGCAATACGGCAAGCCATCTTGGCGATCCTTTCCACTTCACCACGGTTGAGGTCGCCGGAGGATGCAAAACCCCAGGCACCATCTACTATTACCCGTATCCCAAAACCCAGACTGCGGTCTTCATCGATCTTACCCATCCCATTCCTTGCCAGGACTAATTCATCCCTGGTTTCAATGACCCTGATATCCGCATAACTGGCTCCATTATCCCGGGCTACATTTAAAGCAAAATCCAAATATTCTCTCATAATAACTCCTTCGGGCAATTGAATACCCTATTATTCCAGAACCGACCGGGTGGCAATAATGCTCGCCCCCAATCCCAGAACGTTCTCTATTAATACATCTCCCCTCTTTACGGGGGCTGCTAATCTCATACTGCTCAGCTGCTCATAGACATCAAATATCCTATCCTTAGGAATGGGTTTATTGGTACGGACACTTACCGTTTTCCAATAATGCGATTTTATCGGGACCGTTGAGGTAAGGGTTCTGGTGGGATTGAACAACTCCTCACGTGCATATTCCAAACCCCGGGGACAGCGAGCATCTTCAAGCTCTAATATCTCTTTACCCTCAAAGGATACACGCATGTCACAGCAGTTAGGGCAGAGAATACAGATAATGTTACAGTTTTTTACCATCTTTAAATCGTCTATAAATCAAGCAATTTCAGTTTTTTCCAACTCCACATAGACCTTATCCAGAGGTTTATCGGAACTAATCTTCACCATATTCATTTCGGAAGGCATGATCTTCAGAAACTTCTTCCTGAATAAGGTTTCCCCACCATTTTTCACGATTATTCGGATATTTTCAAAGGGTTCGGTCACTCTGAATTTAAGTTCGGTTTCCCGGCAGTCTTCCCGGATCAGCTGAGGTACCACATATTTAATTTCCTTGCTGGCATTCACCGGGAACCTTAAAACCTTGCCTTGGTTTTCCCGAACCCGGCAAGCAGCCCTCTCCCCTGCCAGGAACCCCTCCTGACTGGCATAATCAGCAACATCGTGGATATGCAGCACGTTCCCGCATGAAAATATGCCTGGCGTATTGGTTTCCACATAATCGTCAACCTCAGCGCCCAGGGTTCGCCAGTCCAATCTGACCTCAGCCTTCCGGGATAACTCATTTTCGGGGATCAAACCCACCGACAGCAGCAGTGTATCGCAGGGGATCACCTCGGCAGTATCGTAAAGTATTTCTCCTTTTTCATTAAGTTGGGCTGCAGTAAGCGCTTCCAGACGATCCTTGCCATGGATATCGATTACCGTGGAAGAGAGATGAAGTGGAATGTCATAATCACGGAGGCATTGTACTCGGTTGCGCACCAATCCGCTGCAATAGGGCAGTTTTTCGATCACCCGGAGAACCTTAAGGCCTTCGATCTTCAGGCGCCGGGCCATTATCAAGCCCACATCACCGGAACCCAGGATCACGACTTCTTTCCCGATCTTGAGATTTTGGAGGTTCACCAGGCTTTGAGCCACCCCTGCGGTGAATATCCCGGCGGGTCGTGTGCCCGGTATTTCCAGGGCGCCCCGGGTGCGCTCGCGGCAACCCATAGCAAGTACAATAGCCTTAGCTTTCAATTTCAATAACCCTTGCCGGGAAACCACCCGAATCTCCTTTTGGGCATTGATATCGATGACCATTGCTTCGGTGAGAAAAGGCACTTTGGCCTTGATTAAATGCTGGATCAACTCTTCAGCATACTCCGGGCCGGTGAGATTTTGGTCAAACAAGTGCAGCCCAAATCCATCATGAATACACTGGATCAGGATACCTCCCAGAAAGGGGTTTCGTTCCAGCAGGATGATATCCTTAACACCCTTTTCCCGAGCGGAGATAGCAGCAGCCATTCCTGCCGGACCGGCACCAATTACCGCAATGTCAATGTCCTTTTCAATCATCCTTTACCCTGCCATAAAATAATGGGGATTGGAAATTACTCTTGAATATCTGTTCCGGAGAAAGACCATATTCATCCCTCAGAATCTCCACTATCCTGGTGGTGCAAAAGCCTCCCTGACATCTACCTGCCATTATCCGGCAGCGTCTTTTTAAACCATCCAACGAACGAACTCCCAGTATGTTGTCGAACGCTTCAATGACCTCTTTACGGGTAACCGTTTCACAGCGGCAGATCACCTCTCCATAGGCGGGATCATCCTGGATCAACCTCGCCTGATCCGCTTCTGATTGCTGGGCAAATATCAGGGGAGCCTTACGCTCCGGGCAAAATTGATCGTTTAAAACCAGATCTTCTTTCTCCCCCACCATGTTCACTACCATATCAGCAATGGCTGGGGCAGCAGTCAGGCCCGGAGATTCTATGCCGATCAGATTAATCATATAATGGATTTCAGAATCTTCCTCGATTATATAATCAGAATCATTTACTCCACTACCAGGATAAAACAATTTAGGCCTGATTCCGGCATAATTGCGAATAAAGGGGGCTTCCCTTATTTCCGGCAAAAACTGCTCCGCTTCCCTCTTCAGCTTATCCATCACTTCCCTGGTACAGGCCGTATCCTCCAAACTGTCAATATACTCTGCAGAGGGACCGATAAGAATGTTGCCATCCACAGTTGGGGTTATATGTATCCCTAAAGTTACCCCATCCTTACTGGGAAGAGGATAAATTAACATACTGATAAGATCGTCAATTTTATCAGTGAGGTAATATTGCCCGCGGCAGGGAAAAATCCGGTGCTTGTTGTGACATATCAACCGGGAGACCTTTGCGGAATTCAAACCAGCGCTGTTTATAAGCCATCTGCTGTAATACTCCTGGTTGCCAGCGGTCTGAATACGGAAAAGATTATTCACCCTTGAAATAGCATTTACTTCCTGTTCGAATTCAAATTTTACCCCGTTGCGGCAAGCGTTCTCTGCAAGGGCAATGGTCATTAAATAGGGAGAAGTTATTCCGGAAAAAGGGGAATACATTGCAGCAATTCCCTCTACCCTGGGTTCAAAATTCTTAATCTGCTGAGCATCAATCAGTTCCAGGCCCTTCACCCCGTTTTTTCTGCCCCTTTCCATCAGTTTTCGAAGCCCTTCAACCTCCTCTTTTACCTTGGCTACAACCAATTTCCCGTTGAACTTAACCGGGAAATCCAGTTGTTCGCCCCATTCCTGAAAATACCGATGCCCGGCTACATTCAGTGTTGCCTTCAACGAACCCGGTTCCTTGTGATAGCCGGCATGAATTACGCCGCTGTTTCCTTTGGAGATACCGCTGGCAACGTCCTCTTCTTTTTCAATCACCATAAGATCGAGTTTAAACCTGGACAGTTCCCTGGCAATAGAGCATCCGACGACTCCCGCGCCAATTATGATTATATCGAATATTTTATTCACAGTGTATGTTTCTAATATTGTTTAATTTAATAGAAAACGAAAATAAACTAATGCTTTTAAAAGTCAAGAATGAAAAAACTCCCCGAATTTACGCCGTCTAATTTATCTTGACTTAATTAAAAGCGTTATTAAATTCGATTTTAGAAGTTGGTGCAAATAATCAAATCGTAGATCCTTTTACGAAATCAGCGGGAGGTTTGCAATGATAATGCTAAATGTGAAGTGCCCTTATTGTAATGAGAGCTTTATGGATAATGAACATGAGGTTTCGGGTTACCCCAGCGTTTCCCTCATTACAGATCACGAGGGGAAGAGGGGCTGGACCCGCTTGTGTTCTCTATATGGGGATTATAGTGCGGAATTTGAACATGAGCACCTTCCGGGCAGCATAGTCAAAGTGTTTTGTCCTCACTGCGGGAAGGAGCTTCAATCGACCCGAGTTTGCGAAAAGTGCGGTGCTCCTATGGTTCACATGAGCCTTGAAGGGGGTGGATTAGTTCAGATCTGCTCCAGAATAGGATGTCATAAGCACTTGATTGAATTTGAGAACATCGATACAGATCTGAAAAGCTTCTTTGATATCTATCACATATTCTAATCAAGATCGGTTTTTGAGCTAAAAAAAGGGCAGTTATAAAACTGCCCTTTTTTTATTTGTGCATTAATTTCGGTTTTATACCCAACCTCGGTATTTAGCCGCTTGAGCTACCCTTTGAATGGCAATCATATAGGCGGCATCGCGCATATAAACGCCTTTATCCCGGGAGAGATCAGCCACTGCCCGGTAAGCTTCAACCATGATCTTGTTCAATTTTTCAAGAACTTCATCACTCGACCAATAGTAGTTCATATTGTTTTGTACCTGTTCGAAGTAGGAGCAAACCACCCCACCTGCGTTAGCAAGGAAATCGGGTATCAGGAAAATATTCCTCTGCTTGATTACTGCATCTGCTTCCTGTCTGATAGGACCATTTGCTCCGGAGGCGATGATCTTGACCGTATCAGCTATCTGATCGACATTATCACCCCTAATGGCATTTTCGGTTGCGCAGGGCAATAATATATTTACCTTTTTAGAGAGCCATGCATCGCCATCCTCCTTTTTCCAGCCCAAATCCTGGGCCTTCTGGGGGTCAATAGTCCCGAATTTATCGGTGATCTTATCCGGGGAGAGCGAGGTTATATACTTGGGATCGATGCCATTCTCGCAGGAGTAGGTATAGGCTTTTTTATCGTTGTTATCCCAACAGGACATGGCGACCACTTTGCCCCCGATTTCCTCGAAGAGCTCGCAGGCATACTGCGCGACATTGCCTGCGCCCTGAATGGAAGCTGTGGATTCGCGAACCTTTATACCGAGGTCCTGGATTGCTTCACGAACAGTGTAGATCACCCCGTATCCTGTAGCCTGGGTACGGCCCAGGGAACCGCCTACGCCTAAAATTTTACCGGTTATCACCCCAGGTTTACGGGCACGAGCAATGGTCTCATACTCATCCATCATCCAGAGCATGTGCTGACCATTGGTCATCACGTCGGGAGCGGGTACATCCATTTCCGGTCCCAAAATATCCCAGTTTTTACGGATCCATCCACGGCACAGACGCTCCTGTTCAGTATCGCTCATCTCTCGAGGGTCACAAATAATCCCACCCTTGCCTCCACCCAGTGGAATATTGGCAACAGCGCATTTCCAGGTCATCCAGGTCGCCAAAGCGCGCACCGTGTCAACGGTCTCATTCGGATGAAAACGTATTCCGCCTTTAGCAGGGCCCCGGGCAGTGTTGTGCTGAATGCGAAATCCCTTGAAGACCTTAACATTACCATTATCCATCCGAACCGGAATGGTAAAATGCAACTCCCTCTCCGGTTCACGAAGAAGAGCCCTGGCTCCGTCTTCCAGGTTTAATTTATCAGCAACTGCATCAAATTGCTGTTGTGCCATTTTGAAAGGATTGAAATTTTCCATTATTCCTCCCTATTTTTCTTATGCGAAATCTTCACAGGTTTCAATAATACTACAGGCTTCTTTTAAAAGATCCTGAGGGTCCACTAAATAAAGCTTACCTTGAATATCTTTCAATAATTCCCGGGCCTTTTCGTGGCATGACCGGGGAGCAACAATTATCGCTGGAATTCCCATAGACTTACAGGGATAGAGCAGGTCCTTATAATCTACATCATAGGTAGGGATCCCGGTGATTTTATGCAGGTACGTTACAAATAACGAAACACCATCTCTATTGGTCAGCAACTTAACAAATTTTCCATGGCTATCCGCGCCATTCCCCAGAGGCATTGTCCCATGACCTTTGACCACCATCTCAGTCAAAAAAGCGGGATCGGTTCCCTCCATGTAACCAATGATCTTCATGCTTACTCCTTGATTTATAGGTTTATTAAATAAGTAATCCTAAACTGTTTTAGATTGGATTCTTCCTCTGAATAAGTTTTCACTGTAACAATTCTTAATAACATATTTTTACCACAATCCTGCTTATTATATTGACCAAAATATGTTCCAATTAAAATATAGATTAGCCTGATTTTGTAAAGGAATAAATTCTTGATTTGCTGTTTTTCTTCGTGTCTGAAATCACAGTAATTCAGTTTAAAAGCTGGTGTTCTTTTGTTTAATTCAGTTCTTTGGAATTTAGGGTGAATTTGTGGTGTTTCAGGAAAAACCCAATTCAATATAGAAGTTAGGTTTTCATGGTTACCGCGTAAAGCACGGGGTGAAAAAACCGGAATCAACCTTACCAGATTCCTGTTCTGAGGTATTCATCAATTGCATTGGCGGCTTTCCGGCCAGCTCCCATAGCAAGGATCACGGTTGCCGCCCCGGTGACAATATCCCCTCCGGCGAATACCCCCCTTTGTGAGGTTTTGCCGGTTCCCTCATCGGCCTTGATATTTCCCCATTTGCTGCATTCCAAACCGGGAGTAGTCTGAGGGATGAGCGGATTGGGGCTATTTCCGATAGCCACTACAACCACATCAATAGAAGTCCGGTAGTTCGAACCCTCTATAGGAACTGGTCTTCGGCGCCCCGAGGCATCCGGCTCTCCCAATTCCATGCGAATGCACTCCATCTCCCTTAACCAGTTCTGTTCATCTCCATGGTATGCAACCGGATTGGTGAGGAAATTAAAGACCACACCTTCCTCTTCAGCATTCTCGATCTCCTCTTCCCGGGCTGGCATCTCCTGCCTTGACCGCCGGTAGATCACCATCGATTCCTTAGCGCCCAAACGCAAAGCAGTACGGGCTGAATCCATGGCCACGTTCCCTCCTCCGATGGTCGCTACTCTGTTACCCTTGATAATGGGCGTATCGAACTCAGGAAAGCGGTAAGCCTTCATTAAATTCGCCCGTGTAAGGTATTCATTCGCGGAATAAACCCCGTTCAAATTTTCGCCGGGGATCCCCATGAACCAAGGCAAACCCGCCCCGGTACCTATAAAAACAGCATCATATTCTTCCAACAACTCGTCCACTGTGGCGATCTTCCCGATGACAGCGTTAAGCTTCAATTCTACACCCAGTTTCTGAACATATTCCACTTCCCTTTTGACGATAGCTTTGGGTAATCTGAATTCGGGTATTCCATAGATCAGGACTCCACCCGGTTCATGCAGGGCTTCGAACATGGTCACTTTGTGCCCCAATTGAACCAGGTCGCTTGCAACGGTCAACCCTGCGGGTCCTGAACCCACAACTGCCACTTTTCTACCGGTGCTGGGTTTAGATGGAGGTATCTCAATCGCACCTTGCGCCGCTTCCCAATCAGCAATAAATCGCTCCAGCCGGCCAATAGCGATAGGAGCACCCTTCTTTTCAAGGATACAGACTTTTTCACATTGCTCCTCTTGAGGACAGACTCGACCACATATCGCCGGTAATACATTTTTCTCCTTCATCTTCCGAATGGAACCCTGAAAATCCCCTTCAGCAATTAGCTTGATAAAGGCCGGGATATCGATCTCTACGGGGCAACCCTCTATGCATAAGGGTTTTTTACATTGGATGCACCGTTCTGCCTCCATGATAGCCTGTTCCTGAGTATATCCTAAAGCCACCTCATTACAATTAAGCACACGTTCACGGGGGTCCTGCTTGGGCATAGCCGTTCGATTTAAATTCAATTTTCCCATCTTATATCTTTCCTTTATAATCGTCTAAAGCTTTTTTTTCCTGGCTACTGTACATAGATAATCTCTTCATAAGCATTTCGAAATCGACCAGGTGGCCGTCAAATTCAGGTCCGTCCACACAGGTGAACTTTGTTTCGCCACCAACTTCTACGCGGCAGGCTCCGCACATGCCGGTTCCATCTACCATGATCGAATTTAAGGAAACTATGGTGGGAATTTTGTAAGGCCGGGTCATTTCCGCTACCGCCTTCATCATAATACTTGGTCCGATAGCTACTACGCGGTCAATGTTGGTCTCATTCGTGAGAAGTGAACCTAATTGGTCACATACAAAACCTTTAGTACCATAGCTGCCATCATCGGTCGTAACATAGGTCTCATCGGAGTACATGCGCACTTCATTTTCCAGAATCAGGAGCTCCTTATTCCGGGCACCAATAATGGATAGAACCCTATTGCCAGCAGCCTTTAAACCTTTGATTATTGGGAATATAGGGGCAACACCCACGCCACCACCTATACATACAACAGTTCCGAATTTTTCTATCTCGGAAGGTTTCCCAAGAGGCCCTACTACACAAGGGAGATTATCACCCTCACGAAAAAGCCCTAATTCCAGGGTGGATTTGCCGACCTCCTGGAAGATCAAGGTTATGACTCCCCTGCTCTTATCAGTATCTGCTATGGTCAAGGGTATTCGCTCTCCACGGTCGGAATTACGGACAATTACAAAATGACCGGGTAAAGCCTTAGCAGCAACTTCAGGAACATCCACTTCGAATAGCTTTATACCAGGCGCTAATTCAAGTTTTTTAAGTATTTTGTTCATCTAAGCAAATCCTTTATATTAGTAGATTCAATGTAAATTACTATTAAAAAATGCTTGAAGCGAAAATAGATGCAAGCAGGTTTGATGTCAATAAAAATGATAAGATTTCTTAAGTAATTAAAGGTTGCAATATTTTTCCCTTGCATTCATAAGTATTCCTAAGTATTATTTAAAAGAATTCAACGGTTATACTAAATATCATTCTTTAAACTGCTCATTAAATATTATGGCGTCATCAGATGAATCCAGAAAATACTTTATAGTATTAGAGGGCCATAAGACCTATCAGAAATATTCTATGCCCGAGCTGGAGGAATTTGCCCGGAACCGGATATTGACACCCGAATCACTTATATACCATCCCCAGAAAAAAGTATGGGTAAAGATCGGCCAGACTTCATTGAAATCCCTATTTGAAAGGGCTTCCGGAGAAATTGCTTCCCCTTCCGAAGACTATTCCAAAAATCTTCCCAAATTAGACAGCTATTATGTGCAAACAGCAGGTTCGAATTTTGAAAGGATCGAGGCAATTGATATACCCTTGAGAATCAATAAAGGTGAATTCTCTCCGGATTTGATGGTGTACAATCCCACTCTGAAAAAGTGGTTCAAGTTAAAGGAAACCCATTTAAGAAGCCTATTCAGTCAGGAACAACTTTTTCCCGCCGGACAATCCCATAATAAATCACCTGAAAAAAGGATCAGCCCTGAGATAGAAGCCCAATTTGCCGAATTTAGCAATCAACTTGCCCTGAATCCCTGTAACATTGAATTAGCTATTGAATTTGCAGACCTTTGCCTCAAACTTGATGATCGAAACAGAGCCCTTAATGCACTCCGAATTGCCCTTGAAGGCAATCCCTATGAGCCGGCGCTGGTTAATAAGCTCAAAGAATTCGCCACATTGGAGGAAATTGAAGATACTCAGTATGCGGAAAAAGAAGCTCCGTATTACACTAATTTTGTTGAGCTTGTTTTAAAATACCCGTTTCTTGAGGGCGGACTGGCCACCTTTCTGTTTCCGGTTGGTATCGGAATACTACAGTTATTAAGCCGGATTTCTATTTTCGGTTTGCTCGGTTTGATCGTAACGGTAGCTCTCTACCTGGGATGGGGTCTGCCATTTCTTTACCGAATCCTCACCGAAACGGTTGATGGCAAGGATTACCTGCCGGATTGGGATTTTTCCTACTGGTCCGAAGGACTTTGGCCTACCTTGAAGATCATTATCGGAATTGCCCTTTATGGAAGTCCCTTTTTCTTAATGGGATTACTAATGCTGCTTTCCCGGTCATTTGTATTAGGGTTCTTCATTATTGCACTTGCCATCCCATGGATGCTTTTCATTGAACCCATCGTGATTATTTTTTCACTTTATGAAACCAACTTTCTGAATGTCCTTAATCCCAAGATCATGATAAGCGCGGTGATTAAAATAATCGGCCCATATTTTTTGGCCCTGTCTTTTATCGTAACATTTGCCATTCCAATAGTTTTTTTAAGGATTATCCCCATCCCTTTCCTGGGAGCGGTTTTGAACTTCTACTTTTTAATAATGTTCCTGCGAATACTGGGCTTAATGTATCGCCAAAACCGGTGGAAACTCAAAGATATTCTCGCTGAAGAATAGTACTTCGGATTTTGGTCAGTTTATCGATAAAGCAAAAGCTTAAAATAGCAAAAGGGCATATTGGATT
>JAFGGQ010000124.1 GCA_016930435.1 bacterium | reverse complement strand
ATGATTATCAATTTCAGAAAGAGGATAAGATGAATATTTCCCCTATTATTAAAAAGGCTACCTTTGTCGCTTCTTTTGTTCTTATGATATGCGCGATTTCTCTGGCAGTGGCTGTAGATTATTGGCCGGGTGATGAATGGAGAACATCCACTCCGGAAGAACAAGGTATAAGCTCAGCAGTTTTAACTGAAGCGCTGCGTTTTCTGACTGATTATAACCTGAATATTCACAGTTTACTCATCATACGCAACGGTTATTCAATCCTGGACGTATATTTCTACCCCTATGAAAAGGGCGTCAAGCATAATCTCGCATCGGTAACTGAAAGTGTACTCTCGACATTAGTGGGTGCAGCTATTCAAGATGGTCTAATAGGTGGCGTGGAAGATCGTTTAGTCGATTATTTCCCGGACCGGGAGATAGCGAACCTGGACAGCCTTAAGAAGGCTATTACCCTGGAGGACATCCTGACCATGCGGTCCGGCCTGAAATGTACTGAAAACCCAGATGAATTGACCCAAATGGAGATAATACAAAGCCCGGATAGGATTCAATATATGCTGGATCTGAAAATGGAGTCTAAACCCGGAGAAAATTTCAATTATAACAGCGGTACTGCACATCTGCTATCAGAGGTAATCCGTCAAGCTTCCGGTAAAAGCGCACCCGAATATGCTCGGGACAATCTGTTCTTAGCGTTGGAGATCGATGATCTAATCTGGCCCTATGACGCCCGGGGTGAAGATAAGCATGGTTGGGGAGAAATCTTGATGCTCCCTTGCGACCTGGCCAAGATAGGTTACCTTTACCTGCAGAACGGTCGCTGGGAAAACGACCAGATACTATCCCCGGAATGGGTCGCTGCCGCTACTTCCAGGCAGGTCGAGTTTATGGACGATCAGGGCTACGGATATCTATGGTGGGTAAATGGAGATTGTCACGCTTCCGGACGGGGTGGGCAATACCTCTATTTACGCCCGGACCTTAACACTATCGTGGTTATTACCGGTGGTGGGTTCAGTGAAGGATTAAGCTCACTGAAAGCCTTTTTTATAGAAGCGTTGCAATCCGACCAGGCTTTGCCTCCGGATTCCGCCAGCTTCGAATTGTTGCAATCTACGCTGATGGAATGTGCCCAGCCTAAAACTCCACGATTGAAAATTATTGAGCCATTGCCCCCTGTTGCCGAACAAATTTCCGGAAATCTCTACCTGCTGGAGCCCAATAAATTTGGATTGTACTGCTGTGCATTTCAGTTCGAATCGGAGCAGAAAGCCTGGTTTCAAGTTGGTAATGATTTTTCACATAAGGATATCATTACTTTGGCCTACCCCCTCGGTTTGGATGGAAAATTTCATTTTGCCCCGGGCAGGTATGATATACCCGTTGCAGGAAGGGGGGAATGGGCCTCCCATAATGTGTTTGATTTTGAAATAGATGAGATCGGCAACATAAATTACTTTAAAATGACGGTTTCATTCAAGGGAGATTCCCTTGTGGGCTCTGTCAGGGAACTAACCGGATTGGGCAGTGAAAATATCAGAGGCACCATTAAAACAGAATAAGTTGGTTATCATGTTTTATAAA
Source organism: bacterium (assembly GCA_016930435.1). GTDB lineage: Bacteria > UBP14 > UBA6098 > JAFGQG01 > JAFGQG01 > JAFGGQ01. The sequence goes on along the minus strand of JAFGGQ010000124.1, from coordinate 5,190 downwards.
GGAGTCAAATCAATGCCCCTTCAAAGTCCTTGCGGATTAGTATCCGGTACTTTTATCTATATTCTGTTTATTCAGAACACCCTTATTATCAAGGTTCCTGCCTACGGTTTTCTTAAATTCCCCGAAAGATTAGTACAAAGCGCATGAAAACACCGAGGGAAGATAGGACACAGACGCTTTATCTCAGGATCTATGCGGTAGTAAATCAGGTTCCCGCGGGGAGAGTGGCCACCTATGGACAGGTAGCAGGTCTGGCCGGGGGATGCAGCCCTCGCCAGGTAGGATATGCAATGGCTGCAGTGCGGGATCCCGGTATTCCTTGGCATCGGGTCATCAATTCCAGAGGGAAGATCAGTTTTCCAGCGGGGTCTGAAGGATTCCAGGTACAAAAAAAACTGCTGGAAGATGAAGGGATCATCTTTGATGAGCAAGAACGAATTAGCTTAAAGCTTTGGGGTTGGGAAGCCCAAGCATTATAAAAAATGGATCAAGCCCAAATTGCTGGCCGGAAAGGTTATGCGGTTTTCTCAATGCAAATCAATGAACGTACTTCCGTGAAAATTGATCTTAAAGCTATCACAAACTCAAAAATCCCTACCAAAAGAAGGCTTCATTATACCGGATGCGAGGTCAACTATCCTAATGTCCGGTCATCCATCTAAAGTACTGCAAATTACTAAACAAGGTTCATCTGCAATTTAGCTGCAATCCTTTCGATCAAAACCATTTTGTTTTCCTGTGTTCTTAAAAGAAGATTTTATACAGGGTAATCTTATACAGGGTTGATGGCTGAGAATTAACTTATTTACTATATTTGTAGTAGGCAGCGCAGGTACCTTCGGTTGAGACCATACAGGGGCCAATGGGGTTTCCTGGGTGGCAGATTTTGCGGAACAATGGGCAGTCAGCAGGGATCTTTACACCTCTGAGTATCTCCCCGCAAATACAACCATCTGCTTCACGGGTCTCTTCAACGAAAACCTCGATCCCATCGGCATCATGATCCGAAAACTCCTCCCTTATCCGCAAGCCGCTGGCTGGGATCTCCCCAATCCCACGCCATTCAGCATCGCATACTTCGAACACCTGATCCATAAGGTCAAGTGCTATTCTATTTCCATCCTCTTTTACTGAGCGTTTGTAGCAATTATCCACCCGGGCTGTTCTATCCCTATTTTGTTCAACTAAATTCAGAATAGCATGCAGAATATCCGCAGGTTCAAATCCAGCGATAGCAGAAGGGGTATGATAATCCCGGGCTACGAACTCGTAAATCTTCCGGCCAATAATGGTTGAAACGTGGCCGGGTAAAAGAAAGCCCTGAAGCTTTAGTTCAGGGCTTTCCAGAAGGGCTTTGAGTGCAGGGGTTACCAATTTGTGTGAAGCGAGCACCTTAAAATTATGGATTCTGTTTTGATGGGCATCCATCAACGCAGCTGCAACGGTTGGGGTTGTTGTTTCGAAGCCGATGCCGATAAAAACGACGGTTTTTTGGGGATAATTCTTAGCCAGTTCAAGAGCATCGAGTGGCGAATAAAAGGTGTGGATCCCTGCTCCTCTTGCCCTTTCCTTTTCCAGTGAAGAGCTTGAACCGGGCACGCGGAGCATATCCCCGAATGTGCCAATAACAATTTCGGGCAACCTGCTTAAGGCAATAGCCTGATCGATAAGGCGGTTGGGAGTTACACAAACCGGACACCCCGGGCCTGAGAGCAGGCGAATGTTCCCGGGCATCAGATCCCGGATGCCATTACGGAAAATTGACATGGTATGGGTTCCGCATACCTCCATAAAGGTCAGGCTGCCCAGGTTTTTCGCGCCGGAACTTATCTGGCCAGCTAAATTACCGCAAATGTCCTTCTGATAATACTCTGAAATATGCTTCATGGTAGCGTAAAAATATTGTTGGATTTAATAATCACCAGGGGTTAAGCTGCCATCCAGATAACTCTGCAGAAGATGGAGGGTTTCCTGAGCCTCCTTTTCATCAAGCTTCTGAATTGCAAAGCCGGCATGCATGATCACATAATCGCCTATTTCAACGCCTTCCAGCAGGCGAAGATCCACCTTCCGCTCAACGCCTCCGATCTCTGCGATGCCCTCCTTATCCTCCCGGGATATGATCTTGACCGGTATTCCTAAGCACATCTTACTCGAACCTCTCGTAGCTGACGATATCTTTCAGGGGTTTTCTGGACTTAGGCTGGGGATCGTCGGCAGGATAGCCCAGGGTGATCAGGGAGACGACCTTGTACTTTTCAGGTATTTGGAGTATCTTTTTGACCTTATCCTGGTAAAAGGAGCCTATCCAGCAGGTTCCCAGTCCCAGTTCAGCTGCCTGCAGGGTTAAATGATCGAGTGCGATGGAAAGATCAACAACACCGGCTGGTATATCGCAACGCATGTAATGATCGGGTTCCAGGGTAACTCCTGCAATTATCACCGGTGCATCACCTACGAAGGCTTGATCATTAGCGGCCCTCATCATTTGCTGGCGCAAGTCCGGTTCCCGAACCACGATAAATTTCCAGGCCTGGATGTTTCGGGAAGAGGGGGCCACCCGCGCTGCCTCCATAACCAACTTCAGCTTTTCATCCTCAATGGGCTTGGATAGATAGGCCCGTGCACTGTACCTTTTTCTGACTAAGTCTTGAAATTCCATGATAAATTTACTCCTTGTACAAAAAACCAGCCAGGGCAATTTGCCCCAGTGAAATACAACCATCATTCACCGGTGTCCGTGAAGGAATATACACCTTGAATCTATTTTGGGAAAGCTTTTCCTTTGCAATCTGTAAAAGAAGCGTATTTTGAAATACTCCTCCGGAAAGGACCACACTATTTATCCCGGTATCATCCCTGATCTTAAGGCAGGTCTGAAGGATAATCTGGGCTACGGTTACGTGGAATTTAGCTGCAATTGCCCTCCGGGGAATGCCTAATTGAAGCTCGGCAATTATTTCCTCGAAAATCTTTAACGGGTTGATTATATAGACCTGGTCAAATTCTATCCCGAAATTATAGGGGCTTTTGGGGATATCTCCGGCAATGGCTTCCAGCTCGATAGCCGCTTGTCCCTCGTAGGTTACCTGGGTGCACACTCCGAGCAGTGCAGAAACAGCATCAAATAATCTTCCGACGCTGGAGGTGAGTGGTGAATTGAGCTTGTTAATTATCATACTATTAATAAGTTTAATCTGCTCGGGATTAATGGCATCCGTTAGTTTTATCATAAATTCAAGGTTATTGGTTCCCCCTAAATAAGTAAGGTAAGAAATTGTCATTCTCCATGGTTCTTTTATGGCCACAGTCCCTCCGGGCATTGGCACATAAGTTAGGTGAGCCATCCTTTGGAATCCGGAATAATCACCCAGAAAGAATTCTCCGCCCCAGAGGTTCCCGTCCCTTCCGTAGCCCAAACCATCGAAAGCGACCCCGATCACCGGCTGGTCCAGTTTGCAATCTACCATTGCGCTGGCAATATGGGCTTCGTGATGCTGTACCCCAACTAAATGGTATTTCTCATCGGAATATTGCTTTTGGGCGTATTTTGTAGGCAGGTATTCAGGATGCAGGTCGTAGGCAATGATTTCGGGGTTTATAGAAAAGAGGTGTTCAAAGTGCTGAATGCCCTTTTCAAATGCTTGCAAGGTCTCTAAATTCTCCAGGTCTCCGATATAATGGGATATGAAGGCATAGTTATCCCTTCCTAATGCAAAGGAATTCTTTAGTTCAGCGCCGCAAGCCAGAATATGTTTTTCCGTGGTGAAAGGGAGGGTAACGGGTTCGGGAACATATCCCCTGGAGCGCCTAAGGGGCATTTCCTGGTTCTGGAAAACGCGGGTTACCGAATCATCGCAGCGCATGTGGATTTCCCGGTTGTGGATCAGAAAATAGTCGGCTACACCCTCCAGTTTTTTAAAGGCATCCTTCTCAGTGAAGCAGATAGGTTCATTGCGGAGGTTCCCGGAAGTCATCACTAATACCTGATTGCTCAGTGCTAACAGCAAATGGTGCAGGGGGGTATAGGGTAGCATAACTCCCAGGTAGTTTTGACAGGGTGCTATCGAGGGCGCTAAAAGGTGTTCTTCCCCTGAGCGCTTTTTCAGGAGGACTATAGGTCTTTGCTGGGAGAGCATCAATTGTTCTTCGGTTGGTTTCACTTCACAGATATTTTTTACGGCATTGATATCGGTGGCCATCAGGGCGAAGGGCTTATTCCCACGGTCCTTCATTTTTCTCAGGCGATCCACTGTTTCTGCATTTTTAGCATTGCAGGCCAGATGGTATCCCCCCAGTCCCTTTATGGCCAGAATATAGCCTCTATTTATGAGCCTGACTGCTTCTTCGATTGGTTTATCCGTTTGGAAGGGAATCCACTTCCCCTTTTTAACCTCGCCCAGTGAAACTTTTGGGCCGCATTTTGGACAGGCATTTGGTTGTGCATGGAAGCGCCTGTCCCTGGGATCCCGGTATTCACTTTCGCAATCTTCACAGAGTTCAAAATCTTTCATGGTAGTCAAAGGCCGGTCATAAGGGATGTCTTCGATGATTGTAAATCTGGGACCACAGTTGGTGCAATTTATAAAAGGATAGTGAAAACGTCTATCCCTTGGATTGAAAAGCTCCTGGAGGCAATCATGACAGGTCGCTACATCCGGTGAAATGAGTACAAACTTTTCACTGAGCCCCGTGCTGGGTTTAATATCAAATTGGCTTTCACCCAGAAGAGGAATGTCGGATATGGTCATCCCTTCAATACGGGAGAGTGGGGGCGCTTTATGGCGAAGTTTTTCAATAAATTCCATCAGTTGGGATTCCTTGCCCTCGATTTCAATGATCACACCCTGAGGATTATTAAGCACAAAACCGGTCAGGTGATATTTATTGGCCATTTTATATATAAAGGGCCGGAATCCAACTCCCTGGACAATTCCGCTTATATTAAGACGCTTGCGTTTAGTAACTGGATCAAGCATGGGATATATTCCTATTTAAAAAATAATACAATTGCCAAATATATATGGCTGTAAATAAATTGCAACTTGTTATTATCCCAATACTTATAATCCCGTAATATGCAGTTGATAATGTTGAATATAAGTTATACATTTGATGAACATGTATTTATGAGCATTACGAATTATACAAAAAAATGCAAATTTAATTCCGAAATTTATATTCTAATAT
>JAFGGQ010000123.1 GCA_016930435.1 bacterium | reverse complement strand
GCGGTCAGTGGCTACAATCCGTTTTCGGACGGCTTCTGCCCGGGCAAGGGCAAGCTCCATCCCCCGTGCGGCATCGGTGAGACTGTCTCCCTGCGGGGAGTAGTATCCGCGCACCATCAACCGTACGCCGGGATTCTCTTTCAGGCGACTGGAAAGCAGGTTGAGCAAACCGTTGTACCGTTCCCGGACAATGCTGGAGCCGGTATCGAAGAAGACAATCGGAATGAACGGTTCGCGGGTCTGTATATTTGAGATACTGGTAATCCTGAAATTATCCGGATGGATGGTCAGGCTGGCGCGGGGCGGACCATAAACATAAGCGCTTACCTGACAGCGGTTGTTCGTCTCATCGCTTTCCCGGACCGAACCTTTTGTATAGCTGAAATCAGTGCCTTCATCGTCAAGTGAAAGGATGAGCTGGTATTGCCCGTGGAGTGAGGGGGTCCACCAGAAACCCAGTGCGGTATCTTCGGATTCACCTAATGATGTTATTTCACCCTGGAAAATTATTTCAGGGGTTTTCAAGCTATCTCTCCGGGCATATACCGTTACCCTAAAATCGTAGGCTTTTCTTGTGCCCTTATTTTGAAAGCTGGTCGTTATCCGGACGGGCTGATCAATGATCATGGTTTCTGGCAATTGCAGTGCCGGGGCAAGGGGTTTCAGGTCCGCCAGAAGGGTTTTTTGCTGGGGCCTCCATAGCAGCGCAAAACGGTGCGATTTAAAAGTGCTGAGATACGGCGTGGTTGGTATCAGGAGGGCGTAATCGAATTCCAGGTCCAGGGGCGCTTTGATCCGGATACTCCCGCCCAGGGTATAAGTAGGCCGGCTTTTACCAAGTTCCTTCAGGCTCTTTCCATAGCCCGACTCAACCCCTCCCCGCAGGGCGAAGAGGTGATCCATGAACCAGTTCTCCAAACCCAGATGAAGCCTCATCTTTTCCTCCGTGGAGACCGGATCGGAACGCAGGGTTAATGCCGCCACTACATTCAGGTTCTCCCGGTAATGAAAGGCTACTCCAGGTTTCAGGAAGAGTGGCAGGCGATTCTGACCGCCTCCTTCCCGGGATACATCGGGCTGATTAAGGTTCTGCCCCGCCAGTCCCAGGCTGAACCCTCGAAACTTATATATCAGACCGGCATTCAATACGGTTGCCATAATTGCAGCAGGCCCTTTTAGGAGGGGATCATCGGGATCAATAAGTTCTAATTCGGACTTGATTATTTCATCACGCAGAAGGTCGAGTGTAATGCCCAGGTAGAGTCCCACACCGGGTTTAGAGCCGGTGATCTGCCTGCCGTAGGACAGTCCGATAACGGTTTGATGGAAGACTTTGGAATAGAAGGCAACCGCGGAGATTCCCACGCTGCCAAAATCAAAGTGGTGGACATACCCCGCGTAACCCTCATTGAGATTGTCATCTTTCAGGCCCCAGAGAAGCTTGGTATATGAGAAGGTAAGTTCATTAGTGGCAAAGAGGTCCAGCCCGGCAGGATTCCAGCGGAGGGCGTTGGCATCGTCAGCCAGCGGGACGAAAGCTTCCCCCATGCCAACCGGGCGCGCCCCAACTGTCAGGTATTCCTGGGCGCCCAACTGCGGAACCTGAAACATCAGGGCAGCTAAAGCCAGGAAAAATATCCCTAGCAGACATTTAGTTAACCGCATGACATCAGGGTGATTGGCTTTAATTGTGTTTTTAATCGTCCTCACGATAATAATTATTCCTTAAGGTTTGCCGTGGAAAGAGGGCATTTATATTAAAGGCTATTTGCTCTTCATCGATCTCTTTTAGGTTGTACCAGGCCCTTACATCCATTTTTTTAAAGAAGGTATATTGCCGTTTAATGTAATTTCGTGTTTGGGTTTTTATTAACTGTGCAACTTCTTCCAGGTTCAGTTGATTTTGGAGGTAGCGGACAATCTCACGGTATCCCAGTGCCTCGAAGGCGGGACACCCCGGGGAGTATCCCCTGGCCAGTAGTTTTCTGACCTCCTCTGCCCATCCTGCCCGTATCATTTGATCTACGCGTTCCTCCGCTTTGCGGTAGAGTTCAGACCGTGGTGTCAGGGTTAACCCGAAGATCATCGTTCTGAATCCGGGCGAAAAGTATTCCGCTTCATCCCAGTGGTTTGATAGGGTTTTTCCGGTGCTGTAATAAACCTCCAGGGCTCTCTGAATTCGGACATAATTATGAGGATGTATTTTTTCGGCAGCTCTGGGGTCTATACTCCTGAGTTCTTTATAGAGGTCCTGGCCGGCAGAGTGTCGGGCGATCAATTCGGTCCTTACTTTGGGATTTGCGCCTGCCCCTTTAAAGATGCCCTGAATGAGGCTTTTAATGTATAACCCGGTGCCACCCACCACCATGGGAACCTTTTTTTCAGCGAATAGCCTCTCTATACGGGCACGGGCAAGTTCGGCAAAGCGCATGGCATTGAAGCGTTCGGTGGGCTCCAGAAAATCCACTAAATGATGAGGGACAGCCGGGTCGGGAGGGGGTTTTGCGGTACCTATATCAAGGTATTTGTAGATCTGCCGGGAATCAGCAGAGATAATTTCCGCATTCAGGAGTGGTGCTAACCGGAGTGCAAGGCTGGTTTTTCCGATCGCAGTAGGACCAATAAGGACCAGAATGTGTTGATTATTTTCTCCCAAACCGTTTATCTAATTCGTCCATAGTTAGTTTGATTAATGTTGGCCTCCCATGGGGGCAGGTATAAGGGAAGCGTGTGGTGAACAACTTATCGAAAAGGTAGTTCATTTCCTGGATGGTTAATTCCTTACCCGCTTTGATAGCCATTTTGCAGGCTGCGGAGGCAACGAACCGGTGCAATTTATCTTCCTCGCTAAGGGGTTGCTCCTGAAGTTCGTCCAGGATATCCAGCAGTATCTCGCCATCCCCGAAATCCTTGATATAAAGTGGAACGGTGGAAACTACCAGCTTGTTTTTGCCCAGCATGTTCAGTTCAAAACCCAGGTTGGCCAACGATCCCCTGAACTCCTCGTAAACCTGTTTCTGTGCCGGGGTCAGTTCAATATTTACAGGGAACAAAAGCCTCTGCCCCTCCCCTTTTTTATGCTGCACTTGCTGGTATATTCGTTCATACAATATCCGCTCATGCGCAGCATGCTGATCGATCAAGAGTATTCCGCCTTTTATCTCCACCACTATATAAAGGTTATGGATCTGGAAGAAATTCACCATGGATGGTTCAAAAACCTCTTCCGGCTCATCGTCATCGGTAGTTATGGCTCTTGGGCTAATGGCCGGTTCAGTGTTCCCTGAAAAGGGCAGATATGCGGCTGGGTTGGTTCCCCGCTGGAGGGTAAAATTTCTCTTTTCAGCGGCATCCTGTTCGCTGTTTATTTCAAAAAGCCCCCTCCGGTGAGTGGCCGGCGGGGCAATATTATAGGTAGGTATCCGGTTATCCTGATGGACCGGAATATCCACTTCGGAGAACACCCCTTCGACCGCTTTAAAGATATGCCGGAAGATCTGGTCTTCCCTTTTAAACCGGACTCCGAGTTTGGCTGGATGGACATTGACATCAACCTCGGCAGGGTCTATTTCCAGAAAGAGTATGGCGACCGGATAGCGGCCCTGGGGGAGGAGTGTTCCAAAACCCTTTTTAAGTGCAGCGGAAAGGATTCGGCTTTGCATGATCCGGCGGTTGAGATAAAAGTATTGATAGCGGTTCACCCCTTTGGCTACGGCGGGTTTACCCAAAAAACCGGTGATAGAGAGCCCCGGTACCTGATATGAGAGTTCCAGAAGCCCCTCGGATGTCCCCTTATCGAGTACATCCTGCAGCCTCGATAGCAGGGTTTCGGAAGACCTCAGGAAAAGTATTTCATTATCATTATGGTAAAGTTTGAAGGTTACTGCGGGGTAGCCGATTGCGAAGCGGTTGACTATATCTATCAGATGGGTCAATTCGGTCTGGGTGGTTTTCAGATACTTGCGACGTGCGGGTATATTATAGAAGAGATTAGAGACGGTAATCTGGGTGCCTTTGGGGCATCCTGCATCGCTCACTTCCTGTACGTAGCTATCCTCCACAAGTACTTTGGTGCCGAACATAGCATCCTTTGTCCGGGTATTCAGTTCCACCCGTGAGACCGAGGCGATGGAGGGCAGGGCTTCACCGCGGAAGCCCAGGGTATGGATATTGTTCAGATCAGAGGCTACCCGAATCTTGGAGGTCGAATGCCTTTTAAAAGCGACCATAGCGTCTGCCCTTTCCATACCTTCACCATCATCGATAACCTTGATTAGTTCTTTGCCGCCATCCTTAAGATAGATGGTAATTTCGGAAGTCCCAGCATCCAGAGCATTTTCCACAAGTTCCTTAACTACTGAGGCGGGGCGTTCGACTACTTCACCGGCGGCTATCTTGTTAGCTACATCCTCAGGCAGAACCTCGATCTTTGCCATTATGCGAACCCTCCTGGGCGTTAATTCCCCTGTCTGCTGAACATTAAAAAGGAAGGGGTTTTCCCGTTGCCGTAAAGCTCCGATAGGGGGCGTGAAAGCTCAACCCGGTCAATTATATCCAGAGGCTTTAACCAGCTGAAGAATTTCTGGTAAAGAAGCGCTTCTTCCCTGAAATAATAGAAATTTTTGTAATATTCCACCTTCATGCTGTACAACTGTTCCTTTTTTCTCTTCAGATACCTTTGCTGATCCTTGGTGATAGTATCTTCCAGCAGTATGAAACCGGTCTGTAAACTCCCTAACAGGTAGGGCAGGTAATAGTACTTTTGAAAGAAGCTTTCGCTGCTTTGCCAGACTTCAAGTGTATCTTCCAGCATATTGGGGAATTTTTTCTGGGCGTTACGGGCAGCCAGAATAAAAGTGTTGAGAATCTCGGTATATTTATCAGAAATCTCTTGCAATTTTGAGCAGTATCTTATACAATTATGAGTGATCTTTCTCCAGTAGTACAAATACAGGATCGCCAAACAAATTAATATGATTAATACGATTATCAGTGTCAACATCATTACCTCATCTTAAAATTCAGTTTATCCTTACCCCTTTATTCGGGGTGTTAACGGCTTTAGGAGCCCTGATCACCATTCCCTTTTTTCCGGTTCCGCTTACCTTACAGCTTCTATTTGCGGTTATGGCCGGATTAGTCTTGGGGCCCCGCTATGGTTTCATTTCACAGCTTGTATATATCTCCCTGGGTCTGATTGGTCTTCCGGTATTTTCCGGAGGCTTAGGCGGCCTGGGTATAATTTTTGCGCCCAGCTTCGGCTATATTCTGGGGTTCCCCTTTGCGGCATTGTTAACCGGTTATTTATCGGTGAAGACTCGCCGTCCTAACTTCATTAAATTATATGGGATCACCCTAACCGGTCTGGCAGTTATCTATATTCCCGGAGTGCTTTATCTGTATCTGGCTTTGAACCATTTTCTTGGCAAAGCTACCACTTTTCAGGCCGCTCTGCAGACAGGCACCATCCCCTTTATCCTTCCGGACCTTTTAAAATGCCTGCTGGCTGCCTGGTTGGGTTTGGAATACCGGAAAAGGATATTCCCCTATTTCTCTAAAGCCTCAGTTTTTGACTCAAATCCCCCAGCAGAGGAATCTTCCAATATTTCCCTAAAACTGCGTAAATAATACCGATCACTGCAACGATGGCGATAAGCACGAAAGCTACTCGCCAGAAAATCGCGCCGAGCAGGGTAATCACCTCGCAAATAAAAAGGATGATCCCCAATTTAGCGTGTTCGTAAACGAATTTATTGGTATCTTTTCCCACCAGGTAAGAGATGAAGCACAAAAATGGGATATAGGCAATAGCTGCCAAAGCTTTACCTTCGTTCACCTCCTCTTCTGCAAATTTTGTTCCGTTCACGGTAGCGTCATCAAAAACGCCCTTCTCCGTTTTTGGATTATCATTTTTTTCGGTTTTAGCCATCTTATTCAACCCCCATGCTAAGTTCACCCCGTTGAGACTCTATTTCGGCGAGATTCAATAAGACATCCTGCTTCTGGGGAGCCTCCGGGTATTTTTCAAGGAACAGTCTATAGAGTTCTTCCGCTTTTTCCAGGTTGGCTACTTGTTTGTAACATCGCGCAGCATTCAGCATATTGGAGGAGGATTCAAAGTAAAGTGGATATTGCTGATAAGTTTCGAAATAGAGCTCGGCGGCCCTTTGGAATTCGCCTTTTTCTTCATAGCAGGCGGCGAGCATGGACTGGGCTGCGGCCTTGAGGTCCGGATCATCCAGGGGATTTGCCAAGTAGCTGTTCAGATTATTTATTGATTCGTCATATTCACCAAGCAATAGCCGGAGGTGGCCAAGGTAATACGTGCCGACCTTGCCGCTTTCGGTACCTGAGAAACGGTCCACCAGAACCGCCAGTGTATCACGAGCTTCTGTATAATTACCCTGCCGGTAAGCCAACATCCCCATCCCTAAAAGGTCAACCGCTTCATTTTGACGGGATTTTCTGTAGGATGAAAAAGCGATCAGGCCAACGACCACCACAACTATTACAATAGCAATTGTTATTAGCTGGTTGGTGTGCTTTTTGGCATAACCATATCCTTTAAATACGCTACTTACAAATCTGTCCTGTTTCATTTGTTTTCTGGTGATCCTTTTGGCCATTTATGCTCCTTTTAAATCAATCTGTTTGTCGAAGTTCATAATCGCTGCTAATCTGATATTTAGTATAATTTTATTTACTTCTTACCCCGGGCCCGACTCGAACGGGCGACCTACGGTTTAGGAAACCGTTGCTCTATCCTCCTGAGCTACCGGGGCAAATCATCCTATTTTCACAAATCTACACTATTATAAGCATATTTGGGTTACTGTCAAACTATTTTTAATTTAAAGGAAGGGAATATTAAATTAAGGCTTGGTTTAGGAATACTTCAGTTCATTTTAAAATTTAGAAGGTTCTGTAGATTACCGGAATTCTCCTTTACCTCGCCACCGGAATATACTTCAGCTTCAACTCACCGAGTGACTCAATCCGTGCTTCCGGTCTCTGTAACCTGACCTTATCTGAATATGGGATTATTATCAATCCATTATTTACCGATCCAGGTTCCACCCACTTATAAAGGAAATCTTTGACATCGATACAAGTCTCACCATCAGCATTTATTACCTGAGTTTCATATCTGTCCTGGTCAACTTCATTAGTATCGGAATAGAAACTACTGCCTGTAATCCGTTCATCCCAGGTTTCATTTACACTCATCACCATGATCCTGGGTGGTTTTCGGGATTCAGTGATAGATACCGGCAATGTCAAACACAATTCTGCTGAAACAACATGACTTCTCGCTGAAAAATTATCCGGCAAGTCAAACTTAACCAGGATCTGATTTGTACTATCCCTGCCGGTGATTGAAGAGAAGGTTTCGATTGGAATATTCACTTTGGCAGCATATAGTAAACAGGGAACCAGTAATACTATTAATACAACTATATAG
>JAFGGQ010000122.1 GCA_016930435.1 bacterium | reverse complement strand
GCTGGACTCCGACCGTGATGGAATTCCGGATGGATTAGAGTCATCCGGTGAGCTCTTCGGCGGGCCAAACTATAGTAATTACGGAATCCATTACTGGGAAGGAGACGGCCGGCTGAAGTGGGCTTATATTATGGGAAGGTACATTGACGGCCTCTATATCCGTAATTTTATCGACACTACCTATGCTCCCTGGGGTTTTATCCTGATTAAGACCGAATGGGAACTGGATACCATGCTGGGGGTTGATGGCTGGGACACCGACAACGATGGCCTGGATGATTTCTCGGAATATCTCTGGCACTCCTGCCCTTTGCTCCGCTATTCAGACCCCACTGCCGGAGCCTTGAACGATCATCATAAAGTACAGCATCAGTTCGTTACTCCCCGCCCGGACTGGGTTGCCGGATTCCAGGACTGGGACGATGATGGCATACCAAACGGCGCAGAATTGTACTACATGGCGGAATTAGGTTATGGCATCCTGGATCCCTACTGCTCCAGCTCCGACTGGGATCAGTACACCGACCGGGAAGAGTGGATGAGCTGGCAATACAAAAACTGTGATATGTGCGATTACCCTCTCGATGACCCGCTTCCTTATGTTGTGCGAAATGGCTGCCATCCCTTGCTTCCCGCCTATCCGGTCCCTAATTTTACCCATCTTTATGATGATATAACCATACCGTTCTCTGATGTGATCACCGCAGCCCGTGGAATATCCGGATCAAGCGGAATTTCTGCAAGCATCAAGAACAGCTACAGCCTTTCTGCAGGATTAGATTTAACATTTATTCCATCTGTATCAATTAAAGAGACTTATGGGACCGAGGCTACAACTACCTGGAGCCTGAGTGAATCCTGGGAGATGAGCTCCAGCTATGCCTACGATCTCGGATCAGCCTGGGTATGCAATTACTACCGCATAACCAATGTGGGCACCGAACCTTTTGACTATAATCCTTATGGCGCTCATTACTTCAGTGCCAAAATCGATATTCTGTGGCCGGGAAGCACATCCGAAATATACTTAGGGAATCAGGAGTTAAATGGCGCTGATGGTTTGGTTCCCTTTACATTCAGGGATACCACCGCAGGGGACACCCTTGGTGGTCCTACCGGAGGAGGCCTGCCAGAATATGTGGACCAGAAAATCTGTACAATACTTCATGATTATGTGGGTGTTTCCAGTGATTCTGTGGATGCTATATCGCTTTCCAGTTTTAATGGATTCTATACCGGATTGGGGCTCGGCATCCCTGCTGCTGCGCTAACACTGGTTACTGCCGGCGCGCTCGGACACGCCCTGGCAGGATATACAGCGGTCAATGTAGCGCTTGGCTCCGCCTATGCCGGTGGTTATGCCATTGTAAACAGTTATGAAACAGACATTTACAAAAACTTTATCAACCGCTTCGGACAGCAGAAGGAAATGCTCACCGTCCTGCATTCCAATCCTACATATAATACCGGAAGAGATGGTGTATTCGCCTGTGATAACCTCTGTGACTGGACATCCATCATGGCAGCCCACCGAAATTATGTGACGGTCATGTGTCTGTACCCGGAAGCCAGCGCTTATGTAAATGTAGTTCGGGAAAGCCCCATCCGGGATGAGATCACCGATCCCGCCGATTCCTTCTTTACCCTTAAGGAATTTATCGATAAATTCTCTCCATCCGGGGATGGACCCCCCAAGATCGAAGAATTTACATGGAGCGAAGAGGTTATGGATACCCTAATCCAAGTGGGATGCCTCCCTTATGTGGCAAGGGGAGATATCTGGATACCGGATCCCGGTTCCGGATGCGATACTATCGATTACTTCGGCAAATGGGTGATCGTCTCCAGCATCGACACCATTGCTGAACCCTTCCGCAAGGATGACCTTTGCCAATATCACGGAGAATATTTTATCGGGGGTAAAACCCAGCTCCGACAAGGTGACCTTTTCATCATTCAGTATGTTCGGGATTCTGACCTGGACTCCCTTGAGGACAACCTGGAACTGATAACCGGAACCAATCCCTACAATCCGGACACTGATGGTGACGGTATGTATGATGGGGCCGAAGTGATGGCCGGGCTGGATCCTCTGAATCCCAATACAGACAATTCATACTATGGGGCTTTAGATGGCGACGAGATGTATTATTTCAATACTCCAACTTCAATGAGACCTCCGGTCGAAACTTTTGAAGGGGACACGATATTCCCCTCCCGCGATGCCTGGGATGTCTTCCTGAATCATAGCCCCCGAACAACCAGCGGTCATTATGACTTTGTGCCCTGGCCCTATAATTCCGGAGGCTACAACTCCAAACTGGACGACCGCTATATGGACGCCAACTTCAACGGATTAGCGGATTGGGTGGAGCGCTATTTCCGGGATCCCAATAATTACTGGAACGGAATGTTTCGGGTGGAATGGGAAGGAAATCAATCCCGCTTCAATCCATTTGGTTACAAAGACATGGTGCTTGAAACCCGGGGCATCAAGGTAGAGGAAGGATTCAAGCATATCTGCGACACTACCACCCTTGCCAGTGGGAACCGGGTGCTGGAGATCATCGTCAACGATGTCACCGGTGATGGCAGTGATATGTGGGATAATAGTTATATTTATTTTAAATTATTCAACTGTGATATTCTTGCAACCCGTTATTTAGAAATCTCTTATGACTTATGGCCCCGGACCGCTAACGGCAAGCATATCTGTATCGACCTGATCTTTTCCGATCAAACACGGGCAATAGTCGATTCAACTTTCCTGGATTCCGATGGAATCCGTATGCATCCCGCCTGGCGACCTTACTACGTGCCTACCGATACATTCCACCGGGTCACAGCGTCACTGGCTCCCTTCGAAGGAAAGATCATCAAGAGCATTGCTATCGGCTATGAGGATGATCCCAATAGTCAGTTCGGAAGGGTACATGCCTTTATCGATAATTTATCCATTAGAAATAAGAATATCGTGATAGATTTTGAGCCCGAGAATAAACCGCCTTTAGGCTTCCAGGTTAATAATATGATAGGCACTTCCCTGGGATTCAGGGCTTTTGACGCCTTGCCGGGATTGCCGGCTTGTTCACTCGCTCAGCTACCCAGCCCGGATCCCCTCTGCACAACCTATATTCCCATCGATACCATGGTCTATGGACCTTTCGAGAAGGTCTATGAATTGACCGGCTACCTGGACCCATTCGAAAAGGATATCTCCGACGAACGCTGCTGGGGTTTCACCTTCACCTGCCTGGCTGAGGACCTGGAGTACCGCCTGGACGAGAACTCCCATCTGGGATACTATGTCTGGCATGAATCCGTTCCCCAGTATCTAATGGAGCGTACCGACCTTCCCAAACTGGTACCACCAAAAACCGTGGTTGACCTGCAGATCGAACATCCCGTTACCCGGGAAAGACGAATGATGCTGGACTATCTTGCTGAGATTGGCGAACCTATCACTGACCAGTGGGGAAATTCCCTTATCCCATCTGAAAGAAATGAATTCGATTCGGACGGGGATGAATCCTGGAGACCAGTCAGCGGCAATTTCTGGCGCTATATAGATGTTGAATTGCCCGATGAGCTTACTGGCTGGTTAGTGCAGAGGGTTTATTTCCGATATCAGACTGATCTCCCCTGTGTGGGAAATTTAAGGTCGTATTTTGACCATGTATCGCTCTTCGAAAGGCGCGACGATTACTACCAGGATCCCTATCACTATTATACGTCATTTGGGGACCCCATCGCCGATGCCTATGATAATAATATGAACGATATTATCGATTGGGAAGAAGTCAATATTCACAATGTAGATAATCTGCACAACGATTTTGCAAAATATACCTATGCCTTATTGCTCAAGAGCAACGATCTTGGTCCACTTACATTTAAAGTAGATACACTATCCGGAGACACCACATGGTTCTGGTTCAAGATCGATGTTTCTACCGGTGACACATCCTGGAGTTGGTTCAATACATTCGCTATGAATCCGGACAGCACCTTCAAACTGGCCAATACCTGGATCGCTCCCGAAGACAGCTATACTACTCTTATAGATGTAGAGAACTTTATGACAGCAGTATGGGAAGAGGCTGATCCCCGCCATATTTACGGCTACATGACCCATGTTAATGCCGATCAAAGCCGGATATACAGTCCTTACATGCTGAATCGAAGAGCCCTGGATGGCACGAAAGGGGTTTTAAAGATAGATGCCACTAATACCGATATCAATCGCAAGATGCTGCTCTTCGATGTTCATCAAACCCCTCCCTGTACACTGTGTACCAAGCACTGCCTCTTCCTGATGTATGATGGTTGGGTAGATACCGGTAAAATATGGCTTGGGTATAAATATCAGGGTATCGCCAACGAATACTGGTTCCCTGAATTCAGCAATACAACCAGGTTCTCCTACCGGCATCCGGTTCCCTATACCTTTGATGCCGCCGACTCCAGCAAAATTGTCGAATCGATCTGGCTTAAAGCAGAAGATAGTACTATAGGTTATCTGGACAATTTCCGGTTGCAAAGGATCTATTATCGTTCATTTGAACCCAATGAACCCCCGCACTTTCTCCCTAATGACATGGTCAGTTTCAGGAATATTGATTCGGCCGCTGCAGAATGCTCCGTTTACCATGTAGATGATGCTGGACCCCTGGCACCCGAACCTACCCATGGCGAATATTACTTGAAGATTTCCGGAGAATTCAACGGCTATAGCCCCTCATGGTTCCGCTATCTTATCTTTGACTTCCCTTTCCCAAATGAACTGCAGCTTACCAACCAAAGCGAACTGAATTTCAATATCTGCTATAACTTCAACCCCCTGATCTCCTTCGGTAATGCAATAATCGATCTGGAACTGGAATTATCCGGCGGAGGAACAGCATATCTTCACGAATACTACCTTCTGGATGATAAAGGGCAGACCTATGCTCCTCCCCTCCGGAGGGACGGAGTCGGAGATTGGATCAATGTTAATGTTAATTTATCCGGATTACCCGCGGATTCAAAGGTGAAAAATATCTCGGTTTATTTTAAGGAACCCGTAATCGTGACGTCCGGAACTTATGAAATATATATCGATGAATTGATAATTTCTTTTTAAAGCACCGGATAATCTGTTGAGTTGAAAACCCGTTAACCGGAAGAACGAATGGATTGATTTAACAACTAAATATACAGGAGGAAAAATGTTTAAGTTAAAAATAGGCCTAACTCTATACAGCTT
>JAFGGQ010000014.1 GCA_016930435.1 bacterium | reverse complement strand
TAAGTTTTACATTGGTATGAAAAAAACAGCAATGTAAAGCAAAATCCTGAGAATAAAAATGGACTTACTTATTGTAAAACAAGATGCTTATAGATTCCCGATAGAAACTACTCGAAGTGCCTTTTCGGAGTCTATTTCGGTCCTTTGGGCGGGTTTCAAAGATGGTTCTTATCAATGTAAAGCGGGTATCTACGGGCATTTCAGTAAAATATGCAGCGACGGGTTGGATTCTAACACAAATAGGGCCATTTTTTTAAATCCTGATCATGAAGTTGAAAGCTTGAATATCAGCCAAACGAAAGCTGCTCATTGTGTTTTCAATTTTGAAGACTTGTCAAATATTATGTATCCTGTTAATACGACCAGGACGTTTTCAATTGACAAAAAAGTAAGGGCAATGACAGCAGTTGATTTTTTCAAGCATAAAATAGCTTATATCGGGTACAGTATTCATGGCGATTTCAGGAGTGATTATACTGGTGTGTTACGGGATGAGCCCTATAAAAAATATTTCAGAGTTAGAGGTTCAAATCGGGAGCGAAGTTGGGTAGCTTCCGTGGCCTCTCACTTTTTACATAAAGGTTAGATTAACATTATTAAAACGAAAAAGCGAGGTGAATCCTATGACTCCCGAACAAAAAAAGGAAAGGTTCGACCAGAAGTACAAAGACATGGGGGGATTCGCCAAATTCAAGCAAATGGTTAATAACCTGAAAACCCTGGAGGAGATCGGGGAATATTTTGGTTTTTCCCGCCAGAATGCTGCCGGGCTTTATTACTCTTTTTTCGGAAAAGCATACGGACAGGTACAGGAAAAAAGAAGGGTTCGTAAACATGAAAAGACCCTAAAAAAGTACACCGATATCGATAAAAGGATAAAGGATTACAAGGATATCGGAAAAAAGCGAAGCTGGAAAAAGATGTTCTACACAAAGAAGGTGCTCGGTACTGCTCGAAAAGAGGGCCTTAAGGTAGAAGTAGAACCCCTTCTGTCGGGAAGGCTTAAGGTTTTCATAAATGGATACTATGTAAACATTGCGGGAACCGACACGCAGACTATTTATCATATTCCTAAGAAGCGGAAACCCAGTGTTTATTATAGATTTGCCATTCCTGAAGGGCATTATGATTTCTCAATTTTCGTACTCAATCTCAAGGGTGAAAAGCTCACTTATTATATCATTCCCTATGAAATGATCAAGCATCTCACCCTGATAACCCTTAAGGATAGATATATACCCTATCGTAAGAAATCGGAGGGTAGAGGAACCCTTCCGAGTAAATATGCACCCTTCCGGAATGCCTGGAATTTACTAAAAACGCCCAAGAGCAGCAAATAGTTTTAACCGGAAGAGTGTTTGTGGATACCAGTACCGTTATTCTGCTAAAAGCAGATAATTATAATAAGGATGAAATAAAGTCCCGTCTTGTTGAAGGTTTCCGGCAACTTGGCGGGATTTCATCATTTATTTCCCCGGGCCAGAGGGTATTGCTTAAACCAAATTTATTAATGCCAAAGTCTCCGGAATTTAATGTTACCACTCATCCTTCAGTAGTTGAAGGGGTAGCGGAACTTGTTTTGGAAGCTGGCGCAACCCCCGCGATTGGCGATGGTCCCGGCGGGACCGGTTATGATATCAATAGTGTTTACGAGATTACCGGCATGGCCGATGTGGCCCGAAGGTTGAACCTGGAGTTGGTTAATTTACGTGAAGCCGGTTCACGGAGTGTACAGCATGGGGAGCGGGAATTCTTTCTCACCCGGGTACTGGACCGCTTTGATAAACTTATCAGTCTTTCCAAACTGAAAACCCATTCACTTACTATATTTACCGGAGCGATAAAAAACACTTACGGCTTGATCCCCGGCTTTCAAAAAGCCGGATACCATAAAAAATACCCTTACATGAAGGATTTCAGCGAATTCACGGTGCATGTCTATATGGCGGTTAAACCTACTCTTAATATTATGGATGCTGTGGAAGGAATGGACGGTAATGGTCCCAGTGGTGGACGCACCCGGAAGATCGGAGCCCTCCTGCTCAGCGAAGACGGAGTCGCACTTGATAAAGTTGCTTTAGAACTTGTGAACCGGAAAAAACGCACTATCTCTACCCTGGAATCCGCAGAAAAGCTTCAGGCCGGGAATACCGACCCATACCAAATCCATATACTGGGAGCAAAGCCCGAGGAATTCGACATTGATGATTTTCGATTCCCCAAAAACCCCCAGTTCTCCCTCGTCCCCCGCTGGGTAATTAACCTCTTCGCTCCCCTTGTATGGGTAAGGCCCTATCTACAGAAAAACCTCTGTAATTCCTGCCAAACATGCGCAAAAAGCTGTCCGGTTGAAGCAATTACTATGGTAGATAACTATCCCCGCTTCAACTACCACAAATGCATCTCTTGCTTCTGCTGTTCGGAGGTATGTCCCCAGGGCGCCCTCTATTTGAAGAGGAGCCTGGCCGCCAAATTTATGCGCTAACTTTGCAGAAAGCTCACCCACCCGCCCAACTATTATCAACGGCTGATAACCGGTTTGCTTATGATTTGAATGATTCGGCATTATTTAACCCGTTAATGAAGTTGAAATTAACTATAATGCCTGAAATATCAGAAAACAGAATATTCGAATATCAACTTCGTAATAAAATTTGCATTTTTTTGCACAATTCGTAATACTCACAAATACATGTTCATCAAATATTCAACTTATATTCAACATTATTAACTGCATTTTACGGGTTCAAGGACTATTCAAGTGCCCAAAGACACCGGCTCAGTACCTTTCTGCTTTTAAGATGGCTCTGTTTTCAATAACGACGTGTTTCAGGCCTTCTTCAAGGGCTATTTCCCTGGCTTGCCGGGCATGCTCCTTGCACGTCGCGGGGAGATCCACAAGTACATGGGCCGGATGATAAGCCAGCAGGCTATAGGGGATTTCGGGATTCAGCCTTGCTATGAACCGGGTTATACCCCGGATTTCCTTTGAATCAATGTAACCCGGTACAAGCGGCGTGCTGACCATGATTAATGGTGGATCCTCTCGGCGGTTCATCAGGCTGCTGGCATACTCGAGGTTGACCAGGGTATTTCTATTGGATACCCCGCAGATGGCAAGGTTTAAATTCTCATTCCAAGCCTTTAAATCGATTTTTAAAATTCCACCGCTTTCCAATGATAATTCAAGCATTCTTTTAATGTAGCCCGGGCTGGAAGAGCCATTGGTTTCCCAGCAGATCCGCAAATGGCGGTTTTTAGCGCGCGCCAATCGTGCGGTCCTGAGGGCATGGGTTATCTGGGAAGCTGGGTCTCCGCCATAAAAACAGATACAATTGGTTCGCTCATCAATTTTGTCCACAACCTGCTGGGGGGTGACCTGCTGCCCGAAACTGGCCTTATAATAATGGTTCAGGCAGAACAGGCAATTGAAGGTGCAGGTGTGGTAAAATACCCCCAGATTTTTATATCCGATTTCAGGACCCTTGCTCCCTGAAAACTCCGGGTATCCGCTTCCGGAACAGCCCGGACAGACCCAATGGGCTACGCAACTAAAGGGAAGGGAGTTGTAATACCAATCCAGATAACCCCCTACCGGATCCTCCATCATACCCCCTCGATTAGTGCGAAATCCGCAATACCCAATTTCGCCCTCCCCAATACTGCAGTGATTAATGCAGTATTCGCACTCCACTCCACCCTCTGTAAAAGGGGGTTCAACCGGAAGACCGGCTTCACGGCGCGCATAATAATGAACCTTCATTACCTTCTCCCTGATGAGATCCCAGTGGTCACGTATGCAATCTACACAATAACCTAAGTTCTGAGAGATCAGGGTTGAGGTTTTGCTGCAATATTTACAACTGCCCATTTTGGCTGTAAGTGGATATTATAAATTCAAAGGATAAAAGTACAGATATCCTTTATTTAAGGAATACCAGTTTTTTGGTCTGGTCTCCCGCCTTCACTAAATAAATACCGCTTTTGGGACCCTGTGAATCGTTCAGATGGGGATCCCAGATCACCCGGCCCGTATTTGCCGCATTAACCGATACCAGAAATTTTTCGACGGTTTCCCCCTGTAGGTTGTAGATTTTGAATTCTACCAGGCCCAGATCTCTGGTTGTATGGAAGGGGATGGTAATAGAGCGATTAAATGGATTTGGGTAAGGATTAAACAGCCTGAACTCCTGGGGGATGATGATGTCCTCGCCTTCTACTTCCACTGGTGCGGACAGGATCACGCTGTCGCGAGGTTCGTCCAGGAGGTTACGCATAACTATTTTAAGTTGGCGCGAAGCGGCGGTATAAGTACAGATGCAATAATTGTAAATGCACTCACCGTGTGCAGTGAAGTCCTGCCATAGTGCAAGGGGAACCAGGGGAGCGCCGCCGCCACCGCTGGTGATGTAAGTTACTCCGGCAATGGGAACGGTTCGCTCGTAGAGATGATTATGGCCGCAGAAGGCTATGTCCACACCGTAGATCTCGAGCAGTGGCGAGATGATCTCGCGAACTTCTATCTCGCTGCCATGTCCCCCGGAAGCGTATGGTGGCCGGTGAAAAAATACAACGATAAAATCATAGTTACCGGCTGCCGCTGCCAGGTCAGCTTCCAGCCAGGCATATTGGGGTGACGTTGTTCCATAAGGGATTTCGGTATTTATCGCCACAAAGTGTATGGGGCCCCAATCCCATGAGTTATAGGCTTCGGTTCCTGCCGGATTATTGTCTGGCAATGCCATGATATTGTAAAAGTATTCGGATTCGTCATCATGATTGCCCAGGGCATAGAACATGGGGTATTTGCAGGCCATCGCCCGGTCTTCAGCCACTATTTCAAAGAAGTCGCGCCAGTCGCCATTGTCCTCGCCATCCTCCACTACGTCGCCGGAGTGCATGATAAATTCAGGGTTTTTGGCCATAATATGGTTGCAGATTGCACCGTGAAAATAGTGGCCCGTTCGTGTGTCCCCATAAGCTACGAACTTGAAATCCCGCCGGGTAAGTGGGGCAGGCGCCGACACAAAAGTATAAACCGGTCCGGTAGCTCCATCCACTACAATCCGGTAGCGATAGTTATTGTTGGGCTCCAAACCGGTGAGCTGAATATTGTGAATTGTGGTAGCGGCGCCGTCCGAAACGCTCCTGTCCAGGGCCGGTGATAAACCATAATCCACACTGGCAACACATGCTGCATCTGTAACGAAATTGACATAGGCAAACTGATTGGTTACCCAGGTCAGAAAGGGCCCCTCCGTCAGCGATGCCCCCCTGGTCAAACCCAAAGCCGAAATAACGGTCAAAAAGATCAATATTGCTTTTTTCATATCAAACCCTAATTATGGTTAAATTATTAATAATATAAATAATACAAGATATTTTTGATTTGTTAACCCAACTTTCCCAGTAATGTTCTGAAAGTGCCTATTCCTAGGGGTGTTATTTTTTATGTGTCACTACGGATTAAGTGGAT
>JAFGGQ010000121.1 GCA_016930435.1 bacterium | reverse complement strand
TCTAAGAGAATCGGAGATCAGCTTCTTCGCAGTGGCACCAGTATTCTCGGCAATTACATTGAAGGTCAATCCGCAAGCAGTAAAAAGGATTTCACAAATCACTTCAACACTTCGCTGAAGTCTGCAAATGAAAGTAAATTGTGGCTTGCGTTGCTTCGCGATAGCGGAAGATCCGATCCCAAAGAAGTAGAATGGTTCATTAAAGAGTTGGACGAGTTTGCGAATATTTTCGCGTCGAGTATACTAACACTAAAAGGTAAGAGATAATTTTGCATTTTAATATGTATTTTTGATATTTGATATTTGATATTTGATATTCTATTGAGCAGTTGCCCTTAATTGAGCCTAAGCTCGCAAAGATGAAAGATGAGATTGATAAGATATGAACAATAGAAGAATTAAACACAAAGCGCACAAAGAGCACTAAGGTAGAATAAAAGAATGAGGATAGACATAAAAGATACCGCTGGTTTTTGCTCGTATTCATATCTTTGTTTATCTGGTGTTCATCTGCGGTTATTTTTCGTAAAATGCTTGTAATTGAAATAATTAACACCTTACCGAAAGGAGATTCGATGCGCAGAAAGAGTTGGATTGTCAAATTAAACCTTGTAATTATGGGATTGCTCTTTATGAGCTTTCTTACAGCCGCAGAAGCTTTTACCTATCTTAGGATTATGCAGGGAGGTTCAGAGGTTGAAACGGTGGTGCAGGGCACTCCATTTTCCTTTATCCTGGACTGCGAACCTTTGGATACCGTATTCTTGGAATTCATTCCTGACTATAATGAAAATGGCATTATTGATTTAGGTGAGAATCCCATTCGTATTGGTGCCATGCCAATTGTTGATAATGGTGAGTACGAGCCTGATGGACCCCCTTATTTTGACAGTGATCCCACAGCAGGGATTTTGAATATAATGAACTTCGGTTATACTGAAGAGGGAATGTGGTTTGTGAGGTTTTCTAACCGAACAGATGAAATTTCCGCTTCATTTACCATGGTAGCACCTCCGACCATAACAGGGACTGTAAGCGGAAGATTAGTACTGGAAGGAATGACACCCCCGGATACCTTGCTTCAGAATATCCCTATTGTTGGAATGAACTTTGCCGTGCCTATTTTCATGCTTGCGATTACTGATAATGAAGGCAATTTCAATTTTAACTGGCCGGTTGACCCCGATACGGCAATGATTTTCTTGGCCCTTGAAGAAGATGTTTTAAGATACTATATGGGTATCGGGTACAATCTTTCTGAAGGCTTTGATATCAGCATCTATATCGATGGGGATATAACCGGCCTCGAAATTAATATCCCCCACAGCACTTCCGGTACCACTTTTCTCGATTTTATGGTAATGGGAACACCCGTGGATACCATCATCCAGGGACAAAGATATGCAATTAAACTCGATTGTTTCCCGTTTGATACATTGAATTTCTCAATGATACCGGACTTAAATCATAACGGAAGAATTGACCCTGGTGAAGAAAACTTATTACCATTCGGTACCACAATTGCAGATAATGCCGAACCATCACCTTACGGCCCCCCGTTTTATGATAATGATACCACAGAGGGAATGATACTAATCCCCATGATGATACACTTTTGGGAGGGTGACTGGATCTGCGAGATGTACAATGACAGCGCCTATATTGCCGAACCATTTACGATTATTGCACCCAGCCCACTCCCGGCTTCACTCTCGGGAAATCTGATATTTGAAGGCCTATCCACACCTGATCCGTGGATAGACAGGATTATTATCGGGGCTTTTGCAGAAGATTTCTCGGTGGGGATGTTGTTCAGCCCGGATGAATACGGAGAGTATAGCGTGAACTGGCCCGGGGAACCATGCAATCTCAGTTTCCAGCCTATAGTATCCTCAGATATTAATATGCACTTTGATTCCATGGGATATGAAATCAATTTTATCGATACATCTGTTTATATAGATGGACATATTACCGATTTCGATATCATTTTCAGGGCCGGAGGAATCTCTTATCTTGATCTATATGTGGAAGGCGTTGAATCAGATATTCAGGTACAGGGCCAGGAATACTACTTCGAAATGGATTGCAGGGAATGGGCGACACTATTTTTTGAAATATACTGGGATCAAAACTCAAACGGAATACTGGAAGCCGGGGAACCAAACTTCCTTCATTCCACCTGGTTAGTCAACGATAATATGTGGGGTTTTGAACTATTCGACTTTGACAGCACTCCCGGTCTGATAAAGATTGATATACCTTTCCAGTTGCCCCCAAACCATTATATCGCATTGGCCAATGAAGGCCTGCTTTCCCAGACCTGTCCATTTATAGTGCAGGCGCCGGATCCCGTTACAATGTCAATTTCGGGTACGGTCATTTTGGAGGGCCTGACCCCTCCGGATAGCCTTCTTGAAAAAATTATTGTCCAGGCCGCAAATTCTGCCGTTTCGGTAACCTATATAACCTACTGCGACCAGTACGGAGAATACACCATTAATTGGGCCTCCGGAAGTGACAATGTTACTTTGAGTATCAGGGAACCCTATCCCAGTTACGACTATACCTTTTCTTCAGCATTGAACACTATTTATGTTACTTCAATCGAAACCGGGGTAGATCTTTTTGTTCCAAGTTTAATATACGGCGATTCAATCCTTATTAATTTCGAGACCGATTCAGGACTTTGGGAGATACCTCAGGGCAATATTCAAGCGGTATTTGTAACCCCTGAAATGGATACGGTCAATTTTCTCCCATTTCCAGATTCTGGTGATATATATATTCCGGTAAAACCATATAGGTGTGGCGTGTTTTTTGAAGGGGATAATCCCTATTTCGCAGAACATCAATTTCTTTCTCCTTATCATATATTATGGACTACACCGGATAGTTTTCCTGAAGTTTTTGACCTTTATGTAGATCAAACAAATTACCATTTTCTGCTTTACTTCGATGATTTTGCACTGGATTCAGTACCCCCGGAAGGAATTAGGGTCGAGTTGTTCGGGACCGATTCCATGGGCCACGAATATTACACAGATTTCAATGTTTTCATAGGATTCTATGATTCCACTTATCTGGTCGCCAGCGAAAGGGAACTATGCGATGGATGGTGGACCCTGATAATACCGGATACCTTGCCCGGTAATTTTATCCCGGCATTTACCGAGACCACCTTTTATATTCCTGAAGTGTTCGATTGGCCATGGTTTGCGGTTCATTGCCCGGTTAGCTTCACCGCAATTGAAGAATCAAAGGTTCCCGATAAAATCGATTTGAAAGTATATCCGAACCCGTTTAACGGAACAGTAGCTGTTGATTTTTCTATAGGTACGCCCGGAAAAATAAAGGTCGAAATTTTTAACATTGCAGGTGAAAAAATAACCACCCTTCTCGACAATAGTATAAAGGAAGGAAAATACCGGGCGACCTGGCAATGCGATACAAACCGCGGTGAACCCGTTCCCACAGGAATTTATTTGTTTAAAATTACAACCCCAACCGAAACGAAAATTATGAAGGGTTTATATCTGCGATGATATTATGAACATCAGCATCCCAAGATTTAGTGAAGGAAGACAGGTTTGAATTTAGAGATGGTTAAAAGAAGAACAACACTGATCATCATATATTGCCTTTTATTTGTTCTATCGGCGAATGCAGGGCTTTATTCCGTCCGCGTTTTGATAGATGAAGAGGATGCCGATACGGTCGTTCAGGGCACACCCTTCTGGCTCGAAATTATCATCGATCCGGGCGATACCTTTTCCTTAACCGTAATCGTTGATCTGGACGGAGACCGAATGTTTTCAGCAGACGACAGAATATTTGTAAGGGGAATTATGCATGATAATACCACGAGAGAAGATTATGACGAGAGCCCGATTGCCTTGGATTACGATACCACATTAGGAAGAGTGTTGTTCTTCTTCCCATTTTCCATCTCACCCGGAGGGTATATATTCTTGATATCCCAGGATGCTGATACAATAACTGATTATATCCTTCAAATACCTCCAGATCCCCTTTTGTATTCAATATCAGGAATTATTGAGATAGAAGACCGGCCGCCTCCCGATTCCCTGTATGAAATGCTTGTAATAACAGGTTATGATGAAGATGATATGTTTTTTATTGTAGCTCTAATCGATTCCATGGGAAATTATACTCTGAATTGGCCATTTGAACCGGCATTATTTAGTTTTGTTGTTTCAATAATCGATGAAGACACTTTGCTTAATTGGTTCAACTATTCACTCGGCTACGACCTGGACGATGAACCGGAAACGACCTTTTTTGTAAATCGGCATCACACAGGCCTAAATTTTTTAGTTCCCCTCTGGAAACCGGACACGTTACATTTAATCTACCACGCCGTAGATAATTTCAATAATCCAATAGATATCGACTCACTGTTAATACTGCGTTTATCGGACTATCTCTGGGACGATGATTCGGGATTCCCCGTCTTGGTAAGCTTGGATTCACTTTATCTTGATTGTGTGGACGGTTTAATTGAAAAGGACTTTGCAATGCCAAGATTAGAATATATTGAGGGTGCGCTGGAGTTTTTTAATTTCCCTTCAGAAATGCTAAAATCCAATACCAACCTCGATATTTATTTGTTTGCAGATAACCCGGAAACCCTTGTAGAACACTTCGATACCTTTTATATAAAAAACGACAGCCTTTGGATACGCTATTCTTATGATATGGGATTAACCCCGCTCGATATCGAGTTGCCATTTACCGTTCAGAATTATAGATTTGGATATACGGAGGTATCCATCCCCCGCGATTCGACCTGCGGCGTTTGGATCTATTCGGCTCCCGGGGGTCCCACCTGGGATAATTCATATCAAGTATCATTTGCCGCCGACACAGCCCTCCCCGGGAATTATGGGTTTTATCAAGGCAATTCCGCCGGGATAAGCGTTAGGGATACACTCCAGCTGCTGATGGGCCTTTATGATGTCTCCCTGACCTGCTCGCTTCTCTCCTTTACCGGAGAAATAGTCAATGAACACACTCTTTTAGTTCTGGATTTCAATTATCCGACAGGAACCGATTATTGCATTTTTAGTTTTGAATTTGATACAGGCCTTGTTGAAATGAGGCTGTTTTCCGGAATAGAATATACAAGCAGGATAAATATCAGCAATTTAAATTATATGATTCCCCCCCATGAAAAGTTGAGTTTTGAGTCCGGAACGTATAATCGCAACATCTATTTTTACCCTCTTGATACAACCTATTGGCTTTATCTGAACATTGATTCCGACGAGCCCATAGACGAATCATTATCTGTGATGATGTTATCTCCGGATGGACAGCATAGTTCATCAGCCAATTTCCCTACGAACCGCTGGCAGGAAATGCCTATATACTCAGGATTCGATGATTCCTGCCGGATTCGTATAACCAATCGCTTTCGCTATAGTCCATATTATGGCTTCTCCCGGCTTATAGAAAATAACGGTAATATTCCGGTTACCCCGGGTGACAGCATTTACCTTATAGCCGAGTTACCGGTAGATGAATTTATTATGGAGTTTAAAAGGGATACCGCCGATAGCTGGCAATATCCAATCGGCCCTAACCGTTTCACCATCGATTATTACTCATTGGCCGACACGGAACTCGTTTATCAGTTCATTCCGCCGAGAGATGCAGGCATGTCGCTTGACTTACCAATATTCGAGGAGCAGATGCTGGTCAAGGTGGAAGTTCCCTTTAACATTAGTCTCCATCATTTCCTTGCCAATCCGGACGACTATCTCCGGGTCGGTGGTCCATACCGGCCCGACCGTGTAAGGCGCAGGTTGAACAGCGGCACCGGCGAGATGCTCCTCACCCTCGAGGGCTACCCATCCGAATACCTCGGGGATGATACGGTATTCTACCCCCGCGGGAATTTTTACGGTGTCGAAACCCCCGACTACCCCGGATATCAATATATTGCCAATCTATTTTTCTTCGGGACAACTCCTTACCGCCATCCTTATGGCGACGGCTCGGTAATGGCTTTCCACGATGTCTGCGACGGCCAATGGACTGTGATACTTCCCGATACCCTGCCCGGCGGCTTTATCCCCACG
>JAFGGQ010000120.1 GCA_016930435.1 bacterium | reverse complement strand
GATATATAACGAGTTACGGGAATGATGTCTCTGAAATATGCCAAATTTTGCCTATTCCCAAGCGCAATGAGGGAAAGTTGGGTTAAGATTGTGATACACCGCGCCCCGTTGGGGCTGATTCAATTTTAGTGTCATTTTATCCAGGACGATGTCCTGAACTAAAATAGCACGCTCCGTTGGAGCTGAAACCAATATAATTATCAAAGCATATCAATAGTGATACCCCGAAGGGATAATTTCGTATAAACAGTGGCAGCGCCCCGGGTGTCAACATAACCAATCATATAAGCCCTGAAGGGGCGAAGGTTTTAATAAACCATTTATAAAAATTTCTTGCAAGGTTCAAATCCTTTTATATTATAAATGAATTGAACAGAGTAAATTACAAAGTCAAATTCAGGAGGCCTTTTATGAAAATTCACATTGGACCCAAGACCGTTATTCATCCGCACCCGGTGCTTATAATAGCAACTTATAGTAAAGAAGGGAATGCGAACATGATGAACGCTGCCTGGGGGGGTATTTGCTGCAGCGATCCCCCCGCAGTTGCGGTTGCTCTCCGGGAAGCTACACTTACCTACCATAATATAATAGCAAGTGAAGCTTTTACTGTTAACATTCCCTCTGTAGATCATGTAAGGGAAGCTGACTATGCAGGGATTGCCTCCGGCCATGAAATAGATAAATTTCATGTAACAGGGTTGACCCCGGTGAAAAGCGAGGTAGTCAATGCACCTTACATCAAGGAGTTCCCATTTGCCCTGGAATGCAAATTATTAAAATCGGTCAAGATAGGACTACATACCCAGTTCATTGGCGAAATAATTGATGTAATTGCGGATGAAGATGTACTCAATGAGAAGGGATGGCCCAGTATTGAGAAAACCAGGGCGATTCTTTATGGGTCATTTGGCTCAAGGGCTTATTACTCAGTCGGTGAAAACGTGGGGAAGGCGTTTTCGATAGGGAAGGAATTACAGGGGTAATTTTAGTTATTTATTTGAGTTAATCTATGTGTAATTTCAAAACACTGGTAGGCAATCAGCATACTATTCGCAGTATTTTAAGGGGTCTTTGAATCCTGCATTCTGAAATGCCTCTAATCTGCCCAGGCAAGAAGTGCATTTTCCACAGGCTATATCCTCCCGCTGGTAGCATGACCAGGTCATTTCGAATGGCACACCTAATATTATACCTTCATTAACCACCTCGGATTTTGCGAGGTTTATTATCGGGGTATGAATCAGTACCTTGCTTTCTGGTTTACGGCCAAGATTAATAGCTTTTTCCATTGCAATAATGAATTCGGACCGGCAATCTGGGTATCCAGGACTGTCAGTCTGAACCACTCCTATGAATATGTGTTTTCCTTTTTTAACTTCCGCCAGGGCAGCAGCGTAAGCCAGCATTAAGCCATTCCGAAAGGGGACATAGGTGGAAGGTATTTGCTGATCATTCTTCAATCCTTCGGGGACAGGCAGCTTTTTATCGGTCAAACTCGAGTTCCCGAATTGACCCAGCTCCCGCATATTGATCTCGAGACGCTCATTTACCCTATAATGATCAGCAAGGGCTCGGAATGCTTTTCCCTCCCTTCGTTCAGTAAGTTGCCCATAATTGAAATGTAATAGTATCAGCTCA
Source organism: bacterium (assembly GCA_016930435.1). GTDB lineage: Bacteria > UBP14 > UBA6098 > JAFGQG01 > JAFGQG01 > JAFGGQ01. Next base: position 6,211 of record JAFGGQ010000120.1, on the reverse strand, counting down.
TATTGTTGGGCGGCAAGTGCCAGTGTAACCGCACTGTCCAACCCACCGCTTACCAGGACAACTGCCTTTTCCATAATCACACTCCCCTCTTTTCGCCCCATAACATCTTATGCAGTTGAAATCCAAGGCGGATATCCTCCCTACATTCTTTTATCCATTCGGCAAGTTGAACAGAGCTTAATTTTCCCCATACAGCAGTGAAATAAACGCTGGTTTTTGTGTTCAAAGCGTATTTTTTTACCACTTTTATCGACCAATCGAAATCATTTCTATCCATTATTACAAATTTAACATCATCGGTGGGTAGAATGTAATCCAGATTTTTCCAAAGATTGTGTTTATCCATACCGCTGCCTGGGGGCTTAAGATCCATTATCTTATGGATGTAACCGGGCAGTGGAGAGAGGTCAAGGGATCCGTTGGTTTCTAATAATATTTCAAAATTATTAAGATGCAGGATGTTAAAAAGCTCATAAACGTCGTTCTGGATCAGGGGCTCGCCTCCGGTGACCAAAATCCTTTTGCAGGGCCACTTTTGAAGCTTATTCATTATACTATCCAAATCATATTCATCGCCTTCATTCCAGGCATAAGCTGTATCACACCAACGGCATCGGAGATTGCATCCGGTCAGGCGAAGGATGATAGCTCTCTGACCAACATAACTTCCCTCACCGATCAGGCTGTGGAAAATCTCGCATACTTTAATCATGGGTATAGGTTACCGAACAATTTTCAGTCTCGATTATAGTAACACTCCGGAGGGTGATTTGATCAGGCAAAATCAGACAGAGTTCCTCAAATATATATTTAGCAAGGTTCTCTGCTGTAGGATTGCAATCCCTGAAAGCGGGTAAATCATTCAGAACAGTATGGTCCAGTTTTTCAATTACCTTGCCCAAATCAATTTTAAGTTGCTTCAGATCATAGACTATCCCAAGCTCATTTTTATGAGGAGCTTCAATGGTCGATTCCACTTGCCAGTTGTGACCATGTAGGAATTGGCACTTCCCCTGATAACCCTTGATACTATGGGCCGAAGAAAATGTGTCCTTTACTTTGAGATAATACATTTTTTCTTTTTATCAATTAGTTCAACATACTTTATTTAATATTAATGCAATGTGGTTGTATAAAATTGTGTGAAACTTACCATAGCAGCAATTTGCATAATTTATTACTTTTCTTATTATCATTTCAATATCTTGTATCTAATTCGAAAACAGACTTCATAATACAGGTAAAGTAATTTATTTTTTTTACTGTAGCAAGATAAATTTGTGATAAACATAACATCTTTTTGTCCGAAAACCCGGTTACCATTGTATAGGTGATAAATATATTCCTACGCGTTTTTTTAAATGATTTATTTATACCGGACTAAAAAATTTGCCGCCTTCCTCTTCAATTGCGCTTTTATTCTCTTGTTATTTTCTTCTTAAACCTACTATTCTGAATAATCCCATAATTATTCAGCAAAGGGATTGATAAATAAGTATTATAGAGCAAGTCAAGCTTGGATCCCGTTCTTTTACAATCTACATTAGGATAGCTTTCAGAAAGATTAGGAATAGAATCTGAATAAAAAGATAAATAACATTTGACAATTTTCCATACTTAGTTTATTTTGTAGCCGGATTTTTTATAAAGGGAACGGGAGTAGAGAATTTTAATCAAATAATTTATGCATGAAATGAGATTTGTTTTTTTTATTTTTTTTATATTCATTATATCAGTTTTTCCATTCGGAAACGCTTATCCTTATGAAATCGGAGCGGATCCGGGTAACATTCACCTTACGAATGTGCCTTTAGGAACTGAATTTAGGGCGCCCAATCCGATCACCATCTATAACCAGGATTCTGTTGCCCGGAAATTTAACATTAAAGTAGTGAACCGTGCCAAATCCCTGCTTTACAATCCTTTGCCAGATTCAACCTGGGTAACTTTAGTAAGATATTCGGTGGAGATTCCCCCTGAGTCGAAGAGCGAACCCATTGAAATAATATTGCAGATTCCACCTGATGAACAATATTACAATCAGCACTGGCAGGCTCAAATATTCATCGGAAATGCCAGCGCAAGCGGTGTGGGAGCCGGTTTAATATTTGATTTGAAATTGGATACCGAATCAAGAACGGGAGTAATACCCTATGGGAAATTTTCGGTTTCCCCGTCATCCCTTGAGCTTGGAACCGATATGGACTCAATTATAATTTACAATAATCACTATATCCCAGAAAAGAATGTCCTGATTGGCTGGCTTTCAAATTCAGTTCAGGTTCCTTCAGATGAAAGTACCAAATTACCTGAGGGATTACAGGTTATGGACCAGCAGTTTTTATGGCATACACCACTAACAAATTTCGAAATCGCAAAATTTGATAAAAAAACTATTTACATATCTGTGGGAAGCAAGTATATTGATAATAAATATAAGGGTGTTCTATATTTTGTTGCCGGGAATGGCAAGGCTTGTTTTGTTAATGTAGAATATAATTAGAAGTTTTCGTAAATGTATATTTAAAAGATATGAAAAAACCGGTTATTTTACTTCTTACTCTAATAATAATTCCTTGCGCTCTTCTTGCCCAAACAGGCGATAATGTGCCCTTAACTTACACTTTTGATTCCACTGCCAAAGTGCATGTATATGCATATATGATTGGAATTCGTTTCCAGATAAGCGTTTCTCAGTGGTACCCCTGTCCTTTGGTTCTTGATGAGCACGGTGATCCCGTACTGGATGAGTGCTGTTTCTGGCCGGATGGCTATCTTCGGGAATGCCGAAACTGTGAACCTTACCAGATGGATTCTTCAGAGGTGATCTGGGTTGAGAATACAGGGGGAGTTACTCTTGATTTCGACCTCAATTATCGAAGGTATATGACCACATGGACCATCAGTGATACATGTGGTTTTGATGAGTTTTATCTGGGAGTTCTATGCGGATCTCCCTATGATGTGGGGGATCCCCCCCTGATCTCCCATTTTCTTTTCCCCAACCGTATGGCAAATGCTCCTCCCCTCTTCCCGGTACTCCAGGAAATCGATCAAAACCATTTCTATAATCCTTCCTGGAGCGTTCTCCCTTCGATGCGCCCTTCCGGGATACGAATACCGGCTGAGGAACCAGGTGATCCTTTAGGTGATACTTTTATAATGTATTTTTATTTTATCACCCCACTTGATGCCTCCGAAGCTCCGATCTGCCCCCCTGGAACCCATTGCGAAACTATTTCTATCATCCTGTGGGCTCGTATGACCGATTAAACTATACCAGCCTCCCTGATTTTAATGACCAATTACCGTTATAACGATACCATCGTCGCTATTGCCACACCCCGCGGCAGGGGAGCACTTTCAGTGGTTCGCTTATCCGGATCGGAGTCATTGTCTATAGGAAAAAGAATATTCAAAGGGAAAGGCAATCTGGAGACAGCACCGGGGAACTCGGCGCATCTGGGCAAAATATACTATCGTGATCACCTACTTGACCAGGTAATTGTCACCGTATTCAGAACCCCTCACAGTTACACCGGTGAAGATATGCTTGAATTCTCAGTGCATGGAGGTTCATTCATATCCGGCAAATTATTGGAAATCCTGTGCGGGGAGGGAGCACGCCTTGCCGAACCAGGCGAATTTACGCTCCGGAGATTCCTGAATGGGAAAATCGACCTGCTTCAAGCTGAAGCAGTCAACGTAATCGTCGAAGCACCCAACCAGAATGCGCTGGAAAATGCCATCTCTCACCTTGAAGGAGAGCTATCGCAGAAAATCTCATCCATTGAGCAAAACCTCCAAAATATCCAAACCGAGTTAACCGCCTCCCTGGATTTTCCCGAAGAAGAACTGAACCTAAAGCCTGAAAACGAACTCAAAACAGAGTTAGATAAAGTGTGTTCCATCTTGCAGAAACTTGTACAAAGCTATGAAACCGGCCGAATACTGTCCGAAGGTTTCAGCATAGTGATCACCGGAAAACCCAACGTGGGCAAAAGCTCTCTTTTCAACCGCCTGCTCCGTGAGGACCGGGTTATAGTCTCGCCTACTCCTGGAACTACAAGGGACATTGTGGATGCTCACCTTATTGTTAATAATCTACCGATACACCTTTTCGACACTGCAGGGATCCGCAGGGTACAGGACAGTCTGGAACTGGAAGGAGTACAGAGAAGCCGGAACAAGTTTAATCAAGCAGATCTTATAATTCTTGTCCTTGACCTTTCCCAGCCCCTAACCGATGAGGACCTCCGGTTATATAAAGAGGTTAACCGTTATCCTGTAATAGTATTATTGAATAAATCGGATCTGGGAATTTGCAGGACTACGAAAGAGCTTGTTACGAAGTGGAATGTTGACCATTGCCAAAGTTCTTTGATCAAGGATTGGGATATCGAGGAACTTCATGACCTTATTGGTAAGCATTTGGAATATGGTGATATTGAAAATTCAGTTATTCTGACCTCGATCCGGCAAAAAGTGCTGCTTCAGGAAGCCCTTTGTTCCCTTAATAAAGCCTGTGAAATGCTGACCGAGAGTACTATGGATATTGCACATTTTGAAATCGAGGCCGCCCTTGTTAAAATTCAGCATTTACAGGGTAAAATAATCGATCCCGAAATACTGGATAATATATTTTCTAAATTTTGTATTGGGAAATAACCCGTGATGTAAATCAGATAATATAACAATTTTTTTTAAGGTATGAATTATCTTCTCTATTAAATCTTTGTTGATAAATATTTTTTTTTAGAATTAAATCTTTTTTTTAAAAAAATCCTTGACAAAAAGCCAGTGCCAGCTAAATTAGTTTAGCTATTTTTTATTTTGTATAATTATATATCAAATAGCGGTTTTAAGGCTCATCAGGAGTCAAGGAAGGTTTTTTGTTCTTTGAAATTTGAACAAAGGGTAATTTTTTATAATCAGAACTGAGGGTGTAGCTCAGGTGGTAGAGCATCGGCCTTTTAAGCCGGGTGCCGAAGGTTCGAATCCTTCCACCCTCATTTGTTGCCCCATTAGCTCAGCTTGGCAGAGCAACTGACTCTTAATCAGTGGGTCGGAGGTTCGACTCCTCCATGGGGCAAAATTTGCATAGCAAAGCTGGTACAAGGAGTTACTTAGATTACCACTTAAGGGGGTGACCGGTTTCGACAGTAGTAAGCCAGCTTTAATCTGCAGGTCAAGCTCCTGTATGCTTGTTAAACTTGCAGGGGAAAAAACAAACGACGATTATTCGTACGCACTGGCAGCTTAGTTAGTTGCCCGTCATCGATGAAAGGTCTGCCTTTTACCTTTATCAATGGCGCAAAATAAAAAGGGCTGGTTTCTCTCCGATGTCCCTTATGAGAGAGACGAGACCAACAGGGACTAGCCTGATAAAAACCTGCTTTTCGGTGTTTACCGGGCGAAATTTAAAAGAGCAGCTAAACCTGTAGACGATTAAGGTCTGATATTATTGGACGCGGGTTCGAGTCCCGCCACCTCCACCAATTTAGGAAGGGAAAATGGAACCCAAGATTGAAGTTGTTAACTTAGAATTTCCTGAGAATACCAACATCATCCTCGGCCACAGTCATTTTATCAAGACCATCGAGGATATGTACGAGATCATGGTAACCACCGCTCCCAATGCTCTGTTTGGAATAGCCTTTTCAGAAGCGTCTGCCGACAGATTGATACGGACCGAGGGCAACGATCCTGGTCTAATTACCATAGCGGCTGATAATTTGCGCAAAGTAGCCTGCGGACATTCTTTTCTGATTCTGCTTAAGAAAGCCTACCCAATAAATGTTCTTAATGCCGTTAAGAACTGCCAGGAGGTTTGCCGGATTTATTGCGCTACTGCCAATCCCACTCAGGTTGTAGTCGCCCGGACCGAACAGGGTGGCGCTGTTCTTGGAGTGGTTGATGGATACCCTCCCCTGGGAACGGAGAATGATGATCAACGAAAAGCAAGACGAGCGTTTCTTCGCGAAATAGTAGGGTACAAATTTTGAGGGCAGATAAGGTTTCAAAACCCGAATTTAAATACTTTACGCAGTTTTGGTCGAATTTTGAGTTTTCCTAATATAAAACTTGACAAAAAAAATAAAGTAAATATCGTTATAGCTCAAAAATCGGGATGCCCAAGCTGGCGTAGCTCAGTTGGTAGAGCAGCGGATTTGTAATCCGCCGGTCGTAGGTTCGACTCCTATCGCCAGCT
>JAFGGQ010000013.1 GCA_016930435.1 bacterium | reverse complement strand
TTTTCTTACTCGGTTGTAAAAAACTTCAATATAATAAAAGATTGACTGTTGTGCTTCCCATTGGTTTCTGTAAGTTGATCGGTAAACAAGTTCCTTTTTTCAGCGTGATAAATTATGGCAAAAGAAGTAAAAATCTGGTATGACAAAGAAGGGGATTATCTTGAAGTCATTTTTGAGAGAAAAGCTGGATACTTCAAGGAAACAGAAAATGATGCGGTAATGGAAAAAGTAGATGAAGAGGGAAGTATTATTGGTTTCTCTATATTAAAAGTAAGTTCATTGAAAAATGAACCCCTTTCTGTAAGTCTTGAACCCCAGGCTGTATAGTTTTTTTTGTTTTCAATAGTTGTAATATTATAATTTCATTACTCAAGAAGATACCGGGTATTCGCATTTTTCTTATATAGGAAACGGGATTAGAAAAACTTAGGATTATTTATGTCTGTTTATATTATTTGATTTCGTATAAAAATTTTATTAAAATGAATTTAGTATGGATTTCCTATATAACTTTGCCTGAAATGCTCACATAAACAGAATTTCCACCTTGACAACAATGTTATTCTATGATAAACAATATTATCGAAAATTAAAGAAATTTAATGTTAGTAACAATAGCAACTAATCAAGTTGCAAGTGATACTCAGAGACCATACAAAAAATATACCATAGGTATTCTTTCAGTATAGCATTTTATCTTCAGCAAATAGTGAACCTGAGTCATGGAAAATATCTGAAGGGCAATTGTTGGGGTATTTATTAGGTTCCGGTAAATTAATCAAGCTGGCGGTTCAGCCATTCGAGAAGCCTTTTGATTACTTCGGTTTTATTCAATTCGTTGAGCATTTCATGGCGCCCCTGCGGGTAAAGGATTAGTTCAATCTCTTTTAATCCTGCCTTTTTATAGGAGTTGTAAGTCTCAATGGGCCCCTTTCCCATTCTCCCGACCGGATCGTTATCGCCGGAAAAGATAAGCATGGGAACTTTTTGGGCATTTTTAAAACTATGCCATCGGCTGATATAAAGAATCCCTTTGAATAGCTGCCGGTAAGATTCCAGACTGAAGATGGGCACAAAGAATGGGTCATCTAAAAACTTATCCACCCCGGTATTGTCCCGGGAAAGCCAATCCCGGCTTGTTCGTGCTGGTTGGAACGGTTTTATATGTTGAAGGTTAATAAGCTTGGCGACAAAGGGGCTTTTCTCCTTTCCACATTTAAATATAGATAAAAACGAGGTCATCATAAAAGCGCACCAAACCATAATAAAATCCCTGCCACGGGTACCGGACAGTATTACCCCATTTAAGGTTGGCTGGAATTGGGCTATGAAGTGCCTGACCAGAAATGAACCCATGCTGTGTCCCATAAGGAATAAGGGTACATTGGGGTATTCACTGCTGATCAAAATTATCAGTTCATTCATATCGTGGAGCATTAGTTGCCAGGCACCATGATCCCCGAAATGACCGAGCTGACCGGAAAGTCCTGCAGTTTGGCCATGTCCCCTCAGATCGGGAGCATATACTGCATAGCCCTCGCAGGTCAGGGCTTCAGCAACATGCTGATAGCGCCCGGCATGCTCCCCGATTCCATGAAAGAGGGCTAATATCCCCCGAATCGGCCTTTGAGAATCCGGGAACCAGGAATGAACATAGATTTCTTTGTTATCCCAGGATTTGAATTTAAAATGCTTGTCTAACATACTTAAAGGTCTTTAAAAAAGTATTCTTCTGGTTGTAAACCCATATAGAGATCCGGCAGGGTAGGAAGTCCAGCTGCTCTTGATTTTTATCCCATAGTTATTCTTTTGTACTTTATTTTTGCAACTAATTTGTACATGATCCTAATACGCTCCATCAAGCGGAAATTTCAAATTCCAATTCCCTCCCTGTTTTACCGCATTCTTTGATCACCGAGATCTTCTTTAAGGTGTAACTGACTTTCCGGGCTTGATAAATTGAGATCCCGGCAGCTTCAGCAAGCATTTTATTGGTGAATCTCTTATTCAGGTTATCCGGAAGTAATTTAAGATAGTCCTCTTTGTTTGAAAGTATTATTTTATCAAAAACGGAAACCAGCTCGCGGCCTACAATGCTAACCCCCTTCCTTCGCCAGCTTCCTAAATTATCCTGGCACCTGTACTCATTGATCTCGGTCAGTAAAACCTCGATGGATAAACGGTGATGTAAAAGCAGGTGATGAACTCTTAAGAGTTCATCAAAAATATCCCATATACGTCCGGTCCGGGGTGACCTTCTCTTTCGAATCTCCTCTTCATTACGGGGATCCAGCATGATTACCCATTTTATCTTGTACACCGGATAAACCAGGATCACCTTGTAATCCTTCAGGAGAACCTTTAATTTACTTTTAATAGAAGCAAAGTTTGATGTTTGAATCTCGATCAGGGTTTCCCCTCTCTGCAAGTCAGTTACATAATTATCGATGGTAACTTCTATTTGGTCCCCTGGTTCACGGTACCATTCTTTTAATGCAGCGTGAAGTGCGCTTTCGTTCAGGGAGCCAATATGTTCACGTGGAGAGTCCATGATTTTTTTTACGGAGTTATTTAAAGCCAGCGTTTCTTTCTGAAGAACAGCACCATTACTAAGGCGACAATAAACATTATTCCCAGTACAGCGAAGTATCCGAAGGGCCATTCCAACTCCGGCATGTATCTGAAATTCATCCCGTAGATACCCGCAATGAATGTAAGCGGTATGAATATTGTAGCGATTATAGTAAGTACCTTCATAACTTCATTCATTCTATTGGAAAGGCTGGAGAGGTAGGTGTCCAGAATTCCGGAGACCATATCGCGAAAGGTTTCGATGGTATCGATAACCTGAATGGTATGGTCATAGAGGTCCCGAAGATATACTCCGGTTGATTCATGGATGAGGGGTGATTCTTGGCGTTGAAGAGTGGAGATGACCTCTCTCAGTGGCCAGATGGACCGCCTTAGAAATATCAGATCCCGTTTCAGGCCGTGTATATCCCGTAGAGTATCACTTTGCAGGTCAGAAATCAGCTCTTCTTCCATATTCTCGATTTTATCCCCAATTTTTTCCAGGATTTGAAAATAGCTGTCCACAATGGCATCGATGAGGGCATAGGCCAGATAATCGCTTCCGGAATTGCGAATGCGGCCCTTGGCACCCCGGATCCGCTCCCGAACCGAATTAAATACATCCCCTTCAACCTCCTGGAAAGAGAGGACATATTGCCCACCCAGGACAATACTGACCTGCTCTAACTTGATATCATCACTGCTATTATCATAATAGAACATTTTCAGAATAAAAAAGAGATAATCCTGGTAGTCCTCCATTTTGGGTCGCTGCTCGGTATTGGCGATATCCTCCAGGAGCAAGGAATGAAGACCTATGCGTGAACCTACCTCTTCCACAAGTTTGGGATTGTGAATACCATTAATATTGATCCAGGTAACGGTGGATTCGGGGATCCTTGATAGACTTTCATCAAGCGTAGAAACCCCTTTTTCATCAAAGCGATTTATATCATAATCAATCAGATTTATGGTAACTTCATCAGCTTTTCGTTCACCCACATGGATAATGGTGCCTGGTGGTAAACCAGCTGTTTCAGAAACCTTCTTTATGAATCGGGGCATATAAAACCCTCCCTGGTTTAAAAACAGAATTTCAATGATTGGTATAAATATAATAAATAGACTAATTATAAAAAGTCAATAGCCCATCCGACATTACAAGGCTTATTCCACTAAAGATTGTAAATCAACCAGTAATTGTATAGGCCTGCCTGCGATCCCGGAAGTTAAATAACCGTATTTATAATTTGTGATTGAGGTTCAGTTTCCTTTAGAGCAATCATCATTATCTCGTATTCATCTAATTTAAGGGGACCCCTATTCCATGATCCTGCGGTACCACCATAGATATGTTGAACATTAAACCCTGCCAGGTTCATGAGCATTTTCAGTTCTGTAACCATAAAGCCCTTTTCCCTGACCTGAACAGATTTCCCTTCGGAGTATTCAATCGTACTATGCTCGACGATGTTAAGCGGATCAAATTTGCCTTTAGAGACATCATCATCATTGTAAAGCCTGATCATTCGGCATCCGTTCAGAACGGTAATTATCAGTTTTCCGCCGGTTTTTAAGGCATTGTTGATATTGATTAAGATCTTTAAGGGTTGTAGTACGGGTTGGTCTCCCTGACTCAGAAGGCCAAATGCTCCCTCACAGATCGATATGGCTCCATCATATTTTGAATTAAGTGAGAAATCAGATGCATCCGCTTGAATGAGATCAATAGGCACCTTTAATTCCAGGGCCGCTTTTCGCGCTTCATTAAGCATACTTTCAGATAGGTCCAGTCCGGTCATCAGGTAACCTCTTTTGGCTAATTGTAGCGCATGCCGCCCTGTTCCACAACCCACATCCAATATCCTGCTTTTAGGGGTTAGTTTGAGCTCATCGATCAGGAACCGGACCTCTTCTTCAGTGTTGTGAGTAAATTCATTATCCAGATAGTAGGGGGCATGTGAGTTAAAAAATATCTGCCAGACATTATTGTTCATCTTGACTCCTTTTGGATTAAACAAAAATTAACATATTTATAAGATATTATTAATTAAGACTATAAGCCATTTTATTAATGTAATTAGTTAAGATGATATAAGCGATAGTTCCGGAAATCAGGTAGGCGATAGTTATTCCCCCGAATATACCTGTAAGGCCCATGTAATGAGCTCCCAGGTAAGCAAGGGGGATATACAGGGCAAACATCTGGAGTATTGAGAGTCCTGCCGCCTGAAGTGGTTTATGAAGTACGTTGAGGGTGCTTACGGAGATCAGGACGATACCATAGAGCCCAAAGCCGAGTGGAACGGTGCTTAAATAGAGGGAGATCAACGAGATGACATTTTCATTTTTATTAAATATTGCGGATATTTGCGGAGCCAGCAGGGTCAGGATGGCAAACAATACCAGGCCCCAGATCAATGAGAATTGTACGCTTTTGCGAACCCCTTTTAATATCCTGCTATATTCCCTTGCTCCCCAATTCTGGCCCACAAAAGGTCCAATGACCGTAGATAGTGAGCGTGAGATAGTCAGTGAAAAGAATTCGATTCTGGTAGCTACTCCAAAGGCCGCTACTGCTTCCGGGCCATAACGGGCAATGAGACTGGTCACTATTCCCATTGCCAGGGGGATGGAAATGCGGGTTCCTGCAGTGGGGATACCAATATATAGAATGCCCTTCCAGGAATCGAGTATTTCCTGAAAACGGGGTTTAGAGAAGGTTACCATTTTATACCTGTAGATCAGGACGTAAAGGGAGACCAGCATAATGATGGCGCGGGAAAAAACGGTAGTAATTGCTGCACCTTCCAGTTCCAATCGGGGAAAGGGCCCGATCCCAAAGATGAAAAGTGGGTCCAGGATTGCGTTTGTAATTGCAGCTACTATCATTATCATTGCCGGAGTACGGGTATCTCCGCAAGCTCGAATAGCATTGTTGCCTACCATCGGGACAAGGACAAACAGCATTCCCCAGTACCAAACCTTCATGTATCTTCTAACCATTTCCAGTATTTCCCCTTCCGCGCCCAAAGCCCGGAAAACTGGATTAATGGTTAACTGGCCAATAGCTACGAAAATAGCCACAATTATAAGGGCGAGGATAAGGCTATCCGTGGTCAGGCGTTGAACTTTATGCTGATTTCCTTCTCCAATAGCCCGGGAGATCATCACGGAAGCCCCGATCCCCAAACCCAGAGCAAGGCTATTTATAACAAGCACAACGGGGAAGGTAAAACTCAGGGCAGCCAACTGCTTGGTTCCCAGCTGGCCTACGTAAAAAGTATCCACCAGATTAAAAATCACCATCCCGACTGTCCCGAAAATCATGGGCAGGGTAAGGCTGAAAAGGATTTTCCCTACAGGACCATCTGTCAGTATTGCTTTTCCTTCTTGATTCATGAATATATTAGGATCAATCTATGGGAAAGGTTTTTTGGCGGATAATATCTTTTATCTGTACCTGGGGATGCCGGTACCGTTTTTTGTGCTGAGTTCTTTTTCCATATTGTATAGCCTGCTCGGGGCAAAGGTGAATACAGGCCATGCATTCCTGGCAATGATGTCCCCATTCAGGTATGCCCTCTATCATAGAGATATTGTTCACCGGGCATACTTGAAAACAAATTCCACAGGAGTTGCAATTCTCATCAACATGGAATTTCCTGTCGCTGGAAGCTACCCTCTTTCGCCAGTAGAACTGAAGAATACCACCGATCAATCGTGAAAAGAAACCGTCCCTTTTGCCCTTATCCTCTTTATTACATATTGTTTCAGCAATTCCGGAAATCTTTTCCGCAGCTTTCCGGAAATATCGCTCCATAGTACTTGGGGAACGCAGATTGAACAGTTTGATATAATTCGAACCCATTGTTATATAGTAACCGGAATTCAGCTTTTTACCCTTTTTCTCCAGCATAGTGTTGAGATCATAGAGGGCTCGCCCTCGGGGAATCCCACAGGTTATTAGGGCGAAAAAATAGGAGGGGATGTCCAAATCAAGTCGTTTAATAAAATTCCTCATTATTAAAGGTACTCCCCAGAAATACAGGGGGAATACAAAACCAACACTTTCCGCCCCGGCAGATACCTTTGTATGGTGAAGATATGCCGCAACGGGCCTTAGCTGACAATCAGGAAGTGAATTTGCAAGTTCACGGGCTATATGCAATGAATTTCCGGTTCCTGAAAAATAATAGATGATAGTTTTCATACTTAGCTCCCAAATGATCAGTCAACTTTGATCACATCCCCTGAGCCGCTGATCTGCTTCTGAACGTTCTTTGGTTCACCCTTGTAGTATATGTTCCCGCTACCGGTGATCAAAGCGGAGAGTATCTCGGTAGCTTGAATTCGGGCTTTCCCTGAACCTCCGATATTGATTGAAGTCCTGTCTGTTCTTAATTTGAACGCTTCAAGATCGCCGGAACCGCTGATGGATACCTTGTGACTCACCGCAAACCCCTCAAGGTAGAGATTCCCCGGTCCATTTAAAGAACTCTGAAAATCCTGGGCAAGAATATTTAGGTTGATACTGCCGGGACCATTATTGACTACTTGCAGATAATTGCTGTTCAATTCGTAAACGCTGTTAATACTGCCCGGGCTGTTCAGGAATAGCTTTAAATCACGGGTTTTAAAAGGAGAATCGAAATTGAAAGTACCAGGACCATCCACGTTGACTTCCCTTAATTCCGGTGTGGTGACGAATATCTTGAAGGGTTTGGTATTACGGATGCAGACCTCCTCAGTCTTGACGGTTAATATATGGTTACTGACTTCAATACTCAGTAACTTCAACAGGTTTTCCTCGGACTCCACTATAATACTATGTTCTTTACCTTGATTAACATGAAGGTCGCCGATTCCTTTGAAATTAATAATATGAAACTCAGATGTTCTATAGTCTTTTCTGACTACATTACCCGAGCCCCTGAGACAATGCCTGGAACAGGAGAAAGATGCAAACAGCAGAAAAACAGTTAGAAGTGTCTTAATCGAATTTTTTAATACCATTGAAAATCTCCTAAATAAAAGCACAATTTCAATTTTAGCACATTTCAAAAAAGGATTTAATCCTTAAAAACTAAATTTGAAAGGTACATAATTATTTTGATAATTCAAGAAGTATTTGAATTTAGAGGTGACATTTGAAGAGTATTTATAATGATTTCGAAAATGCGGTTAATTAAATTGCACTAAATTGCTTTTTATACTGTGAAATTATTAATTCACTTTATTTAATAATTTGATAATAATATGCTCAGGTTATATCTGCTGAAATTTGTCAGTAGCCTTAAGTCCATGACCTGTGATCACGGCAACTACTTCCTCACTTTTAAGAAAATAGCCGGATAATTTTGGCAATGCGGCGAACGGGGCTGCAGAAGAAGGTTCAAGGTAATAGCCACTCCTGGCCAGTTCAAGCATGGCTTCAGTAATTTCTGTTTCGGAGACGGCCCGAATTTCACCGTGCGAATCCCGGATAGCCTGCAATATTTGTTTGCCTCTGGCTGGTTCTTTAATAGCGATCCCTTCAGCCAGTGTAGGTTTGGTTTCTATTCTAACGGGTTGTTGAAGTCCCTGTTTATATGCGTGAAAGATTGGGGCGCAATTGAGGGCCTGGACGCCGAACATGCGGGGAATGCTATCGATGATCCCGGCCTCCTGTAATTCCCGGAAACCGAGGTAGCAACCCAGCAGAAGCGAGCCGTTGCCCACGGGGAGGATTATAGCCCTTGGAGCCCTCCAGCTTAGCTGCTCAACGATCTCGAAACTTATTGTTTTAATGCCTTGGAGGAAGTATGGACTATAAATATGGCTGGCATAGTAGATTGAATTAGCGGCTTCATGCGCAGCCCGGGCAGTATCTTCACGGGAACCTGGAATCTTGTGTAATATAGCGCCGTAAGCAGCGATCTGGGTCAGTTTTGCCGGAGATGTGGATTCGGGAACATAAATATGGCACTTGATACCCGCTTTAGCACAGTAGGCGGCCATTGCTGAACCGGCATTGCCCGATGAATCCTCAATCACCTCCAAAATACCCAACTCCCGAAGCTTACTGACCATAAATGAAGCCCCTCGGTCTTTGAATGACCCGGTGGGGAATAGATGGTCCTGCTTAACTAATAGTTGATGACCCCGCCAGGATAGGGAGGAAAGGGGCGTATAACCCTCTCCGAATGAGACCCGTTGCTCCCAACTTGAGATGGGAAGTGCCTCCCGGTATCGCCACATGTCTGGTTTACGGGAAGATATAAGGGATAAAGGGAACCGTGGAGTAAAGGGCAGGTCAAAAAATCCCCCACATTCGCATTTCCATGCGAGGGTTACATCTGAATATTCCTTTTGACAATGTGAGCAGATTAATTTTCCCATTATTTTGGTGTCAAAGCGACAGTATTACTCCAGCTGCAATATAATGGAGCATAGTGAAATTATAGATTTCATCGCTATCCGAACCGCCTTCCAGTATCCTGTATCCAATCTTAATTGCAAGGTTGTTCAGGGATTTAAGCTGAACGGCTAAAAGAACATCTTCAGCACGGCCCTGGGGCGCAACCAGGGCATCACCCTCAAGTATCATACCTATTCTCCGCGTGAACATCCAATCCCACCGGAAATTTATCAGTGGCACAAATCCCAGGTTAGCTTTGACCGATCCGAGATCCCCTTCCTCCAGGGATATAGCAGCATCCCTTATCTTGGCGGTAATACCGAGCCCTATTTCCATGAATTCGGAATGATAGAAATCAAAACGATAGGTCAAGCGATAGGAATTAAACTTATAATTAGCTCTGAGTGACGTTTCGGGTGGAAATTCCACCCCTTCAAAACGAACCGGTCTGGATAGCATCCCATGGGCTTCCAACTCCAGGGGAGCCGCAAAGACGCTGATTTTATGCTTTTTACTTAAGGCATAGGTCAGTCGAATACGCAGGGATAAGCCGGTGTCCGTCTGTAACTCATCGGAAAGGGAGAATTCGGTGCCCAGGTCACCGGGAATCTTAACATCATTATACCCACTATAGATCGGACCGCTTTCAAAATCCAACCGAATGCGGTAGGCCAGACATATTTCCGGCAGAAGAATAGTTGGTATGACTACTATAAGTCCCAATATTATTTTGAGTCTCATATTATCCTCCTAAATATTGGCTAACTGAAGCTATAGGGTTTATGGAAGACTGCATTTTCGGTGATAATAGCGGTGATAAGGTCGTAGGGGGTAATGTCAAACGCGGGGGAATATGTCGGAGTATCCGGGGGGGCGATCTCTACTTGGTTCATAACCCTGGTTATTTCGGAGCCGGGCCGCTGTTCAATAGGAATATCCGCTCCCGATTGAATGCTGGTATCTATAGTCGTGGAAGGAGCGGCTACATAGAATGGAATATGATGATAATCGCTTAGGACAGCCAGGGAATAAGTGCCGATTTTATTAGCGGTGTCCCCATTAGCGGCGATACGGTCGGCTCCGGTAATACACAGTTGTATCATCCCTAACTGCATCAGGTAAGCTGCCATATTATCACAGATCAGGGTAAAGGGAATTCCCCGTTTTTGAAGTTCCCAGGTAGTAAGACGGGCTCCTTGCAGGAGGGGCCTGGTTTCATCAACGTAGATATGTAACTCTTTGCCCGTTTGATGGGCTTTAAATATCACCCCCAGGGCGGTACCAATGCCACCGGTTGCCAGCGCACCTGCATTACAGTGAGTAATTATATTAGCTTTTTCCGGAATTATCGAATTGCCCCAGTGCCCGATCTGATCGCATAGCTTGCGATCCTCCTCCAGAATTAACAGGGCTTCATTTAAGAGTGCCTCCTTTATGCGGGGGACGGGCTGGCGGGAGTTCTGCACGATCAGGTTCAATTGTCGATCAAGCATCCTAAAAAGATTGACTGCCGTAGGGCGGCTGTTTTTCAGGGTGCGATAAACCTCCTGGCACTTAGTAAATAGAAGGTCGTAATTTTCCGTATTCAGGTTTCGAACCCCTAAGTACAGACCGAAAGCCGCGGCTATACCGAGTAACGGCGCGCCCCGTATCTTAAGGTGCTTTATAGCAACCAGCAGTTCTTCCAGCTCATTGATATCAAGATATGACTCTTCACCCGGGAGCCGGCTTTGATCAAGAATAATCAGGCTGTTGTTCTTCCACATCAAGGGTGTTATCATTGTTGTTTCTTTGCAGTTTAAGGCATATTAAATAAGTAATAAGAAAAAACAATCCTCCCGAGAGAGAACCAACTATAAGGCTTCCCAGAAGGATACTGAAAAAAAGCGTCCCAATAAGATTAGGGGTAATTACCAGAGGAAACGAAAGTGCGGCAGTTCCTCCGGTTATCCAGTTTCCCACAAGAAAATCCAGATATATCCAGAAAGGGTAGAACCAGGGGAGGGATGCCTGATTTCCCAGAAGGGCAGCCGCTTTGTTTAATTTGAGTATATGAGCCAGAACCAGCACGATGATGGTTTGAAATCCGTAAGATGGTCCTACGGCAATGAAAACCCCTAAGCCCACAGCTAATCCCAGTTTTAGTGGAGATGTTCCTTGAGTGAGGATTAACTTAAGTTTTTGCTTGATTTTTTTTTTATTTAAGTTCATTGCGGCACCCGCGCAATTTGAGCGCCCAGGGAATTAAGTGAACGCTCCAATGCTTCATATCCGCGGTCAATATGATAGACACGCAGGATCTCGGTTTCTCCTTGGGCAGCTAATCCGGCGAGTACCAATCCGGCACCAGCCCTGATATCAGAAGCCATAACTTCCGCCCCGTCAAGTGAATTTACGCCGGAAATGGAACAGGTATCGCCTAATATTGTGATACTCGCTCCTAAACGGATTAATTCCATTACATGCAAAAAGCGGTTTTCAAATACCGTTTCCTTAATGGTGCTTGTACCCTCCGCGATAGCCATAGCGGACATTGCGGTGGCCTGGAGGTCAGTAGGGAAACCGGGAAAAGGGTAGGTGATAATATTTATTCCCCGTGGCCGGCCACTAATACGCAGTCTGACCGAATCAGGTGTGGTTTCCAACTCCGCTCCCATATCCTTCATTTTTGACAGGACTATGGTTAGGTGGTCGGGATTAATGCCCCTTACCTTGATATCGCCCTGGACGGCTAATGCCGCAAAGAGCAGCGTACCCGCTTCCAGCCGGTCGCCAATAGGAGTATATTCAACGGCATCAAGGGTTTCTACCCCCTCGATTATGACCGTAGGCTGACCAGCACCGTAGATCCGGGCTCCCATCTGGTTCAGAAAATTTGCCAGGTCCACTACTTCCGGATCGCAAGCCGCATTGACGATTGTAGTAGTCCCCTTAGCCAGGGTAGCTGCCATCAGAATGTTTTCGGTGCCGGTATGGGAAGGGCGATCGAAATAGATGGTATTTCCGGTCAAATACTCCGCGGAAGCCTCAATATAACCATGTTCTTCAACTACCTTAGCCCCCAACCGGGCTAAACCAGCCAAATGAAAATTAACCGGACGGGCTCCGATTGAACAACCTCCGGGCAAGGAGATTTTGGCCCGGCCAAAACGCACCAGAAGGGGACCAAGCAAAAGGAATGAAGCACGCATCTTACGCACCAGATTGTATGGGGTTTCATAGCTGTTGACATTTTCCGGGTGGATCGAAAGCCTATGAGCCTCCGCATCATGCTCAACCTCACTTCCTAACTCGACCAGTATCTTGACCATAGTGTTGATATCAGCGATATTGGGAACGTTGTTTAAGATAATTTCACCCTTCCGAGGTAGGAGTGAAGCAGCTAAAATAGGAAGAATAGCGTTCTTGGATGCTTTTACGTCAACCTCTCCAACTAAACGGGTTCTACCCTTAACAACGAATTTATCCATGGTATTTTCCTTGTTAAATTATTCGGATACAATATAATTATATCCTGAAAAAAACCAAATTAAAAAAACAGGGATTTTAGGTTTATATTGACAAAACTATCCGGAAATATAGTTTATTTTAAATTATCGAAAGGTGAAATATGGAAATAATACCAAAATATCCCTCTTGCTTTGTGTGTGGAAATGAAAATCCAAGTGGCCTGAAATTGACCTTTTATAAAGATCAAGATATGGTAACTGCCCGGTTTAAGCCCCGAAAAGAGTGGTGCGGATATGCTAATATAGTCCACGGCGGGGTGATCGCCGCTATACTCGATGAAGGTCTGGGTTGGACCGGCTACAGTAAATTCAATAATTTGTTTTTAACACTTGAGTTAAATGTGCGGTATATCAAGATGGTGAGTGCAGAGCATGAGTATGATTTTGTTGGGAAAATAGTGAAGTGGCGAAATGATTTCTATATAGCCGAAGGGATCATCAAAAACCTGGATGGGGTTGTTT
The DNA here is from genome assembly GCA_016930435.1 of bacterium. Lineage (GTDB taxonomy): Bacteria > UBP14 > UBA6098 > JAFGQG01 > JAFGQG01 > JAFGGQ01. The sequence goes on along the minus strand of JAFGGQ010000013.1, from coordinate 884 downwards.
ATGCCAAAGGACAGGGTAAATACATCTGTAAAGATATCAGGGAAATTGTTGGGGGAAATCAATAACAGGCTTCTTGAGTATTTTGGGAAACCATCAAAAATGAAACCCGAAAATACTCTGGAATCTCTGGTCAGGGGGTTGCTTTCCCAGAACACCTCCGACCATAACCGGGACATGGCTTTTGATCGTTTAAAAAAGTTAATTCCGGATTTCAATGAGTTGCTGAAGACTGATGTAAAAGAGATAGAAGAAGCCATTAAACCGGCGGGATTGTATAAGCAACGCGCCGCCCGGATCAAGTCCCTCGTGGAATGGCTGAATGCCAAAAGGGGGAACCTGCAGTGCGACTTCCTGTGCCAGTCCAATCCTCACGAAGCCTTCGAAACCCTGGTTAAATCACAGGGTATCGGGGTGAAAACCGCCGCAGTTTTCCTGCTATTTAACTGTGGATTTGGATTTTTCCCCGTTGATACACATATCAAGAGAATATTCACCAGAATGGGATTCTATCCCCCCAATTATAATGCGGAAAAAATTCAATTGGACCTGGCTCCATTTGTACCTCAAAAAATAGCCTATGACCTGCACCTGAATCTCCTTAAGCTTGGAAGGGGTATCTGCTCATCCCGCAATCCAAAATGCTTTGGATGCCCTGTAGTAGATTTATGTTGTATGGGTAATCATATTATTTATCAAAGTAATAAATTATAATATATAAATGTTTACATTATGTAAAATCATTAATTGATTGTAAATAATATACTTATGCTAATCTTTATTCTGGTTTTTATATTTTGTACCGGGTTGTTATTCGGAAGTTTCATAAATGTTCTGATCTGGAGGCTGCCCCGGGATGAATCCATTATCAGACCCCGTTCACATTG